>NZ_MOMO01000010.1:0-15627 GCF_009933855.1 Pseudomonas sp. SG-MS2
CCCGCTCCCGCCCCTATCCCCCTTGGGCTATCGTCAGTCGGGCGAACAAAAGAACAATACGCTCCGGCGTCCGCGAACCGTACCTGCCCTTTGCTGGCCAGTGCATACCGTCGCGGGCCAAGCCCATGGAGCACGACCAGACTGTTAGGGACCTACTTAATGACAACCAGCAGCACTTATGCCCAAGCGCCTGCCGCGCCGGTCAACTCGCCCGCGCGGGTGGCCACCGCCAGCTTCATCGGCACGGCCATCGAGTTCTACGATTTCTACGTGTATGCCACTGCCGCCGCGCTGGTGATCGGCCCCGTATTCTTCCCTTCAGGGTCAGGCACCGCGCAGATGCTGGCGGCCTTCCTTACCTTCGGCATCGCCTTCCTCGCCCGCCCGCTGGGTTCAGCACTGTTCGGACACTTCGGTGACCGTATCGGGCGCAAGTCGACGCTGGTTGCCTCGCTGCTGCTGATGGGGGTGTCCACCACGCTGATCGGTGTATTGCCAGGCTACGACAGCATCGGCATGTGGGCACCGATCATTCTTTGCCTGCTGCGCTTCGGCCAGGGCCTGGGCCTGGGCGGTGAATGGGGTGGCGCGGCGTTGCTGGCCACCGAGAACGCCCCGGCGGGCAAGCGTGCCTGGTTCGGGATGTTCCCGCAGCTAGGCCCTTCGATCGGCTTCCTGGCGGCCAACGGCCTGTTCCTGACCCTGGCCCTGCTGCTCAGCGACGAGCAGTTCCGGGAGTGGGGCTGGCGCATTCCGTTCCTGCTCAGTGCCGCGCTGGTGCTGGTAGGCCTTTACGTACGCCTGAAGCTTGAAGAAAGCCCGGTATTCGCCAAGGCCGTGGCCCGCCAAGAGCGGGTGAAAATGCCGGTGGTCGACCTGTTCAGCAAATACTGGTTGCCGACCCTGCTGGGCGCGGCCGCCATGGTGGTGTGCTATGCGCTGTTCTACATCTCGACGGTGTTCTCGCTGAGCTACGGTGTCACTACGTTGGGCTACAGCCGCGAAACCTTCCTTGGCCTGCTGTGCTTCGCCGTGGTCTTCATGGCCCTGGCCACGCCGCTGTCGGCCTGGCTCAGCGACCGTTACGGGCGCAAGCCGGTGCTGATCGTCGGCGGTCTGCTGGCGGTGGCCTCGGGCTTCACCATGGAGCCTTTGCTGACCTCCGGCTCGACCACTGGCGTCGCGTTGTTCCTGGCCATCGAGCTGTTTTTGATGGGCGTGACTTTCGCACCGATGGGCGCGCTGCTGCCAGAGCTGTTCCCTACCCATGTGCGTTATACCGGCGCGTCTGCCGCGTATAACCTGGGCGGCATCGTCGGGGCTTCGGCGGCGCCGTTCTTTGCTCAGAAACTGGTGAGCATGGGCGGCTTGAGCTGGGTGGGTGGGTATGTGTCGGTGGCGGCGGTGATCAGCCTGATTGCTGTGCTGTGCCTGAAAGAGACCCGCAATACAGAGCTGTGATCCTTGAGCTGCAAGCTTCAAGCTGCAAGAAAAGGCATCCCCTAGCAGCTTGTAGCTTGTAGCTTGTAGCTTGTAGCTTAGAACTCGACCTTGACCGCCTGCGCCGCACGGGTCGCCTTGGCCCGCGCCGCTTCGATCGATTCATCACGTGCCAGGCACACGCCCATGCGGCGCTGGCCGTTGATTTCCGGTTTGCCGAACAGGCGGATCGCGGTATCCGGCTCGCTCAACGCTGCGCCGAGGTTGGCGAAGCTGGTCTGCTGCGACTGGCCTTCAGGCAGGATCACCGCCGACGCAGACGGGCCGAACTGGCGCACCACCGGGATCGGCAGGCCCAGAATGGCACGGGCATGCAGCGCGAACTGCGACAGGTCCTGGGAAATCAGCGTGACCAGGCCGGTATCGTGCGGGCGCGGCGAGACTTCGCTGAACCACACCTGATCGCCCTTGACGAACAACTCGACGCCGAACAAACCACGGCCGCCCAATGCATCGGTGACCGCCTTCGCCACACGCTGCGACTCGGCCAAGGCTTTCGGGCTCATCGCCTGGGGCTGCCACGACTCCTGGTAGTCGCCTTTCTCCTGGCGGTGACCGACCGGCTCCAGATACGTGGTGCCGCCAACATGGCGCACGGTCAGCAAGGTGATCTCGTAGTCGAAATCGATGAAGCCTTCGATGATCACGCGGCCCTTGCCGGCGCGGCCACCCTCCTGGGCGTAGTCCCACGACTTCTGCAGGTCGGCATCGCTGCGCAGCAGGCTCTGGCCCTTGCCGGACGAGCTCATCACCGGTTTGACCACGCACGGGTAACCGACATCGGCCACAGCCTTTGCATAGTCTTCAAAGGTATCGGCGAAGTGGTACGGCGAGGTCGGCAGGTCCAGCTCTTCGGCCGCCAGGCGGCGAATGCCCTCGCGGTTCATGGTCAGCTGCGTGGCGCGGGCGGTCGGCACGACGGTGAAACCTTCGTTCTCCAGCTCGACCAGCGTAGCGGTGGCGATGGCTTCGATTTCGGGGACGATGTAATGCGGTTTTTCAGCCTCGATCACCGCGCGCAGGGCGACACCATCGAGCATGTTGACCACGTGGCTGCGGTGCGCGACCTGCATGGCCGGCGCATTGGCGTAGCGGTCCACGGCGATCACTTCGACGCCCAGGCGCTGCAGCTCGATCACCACTTCCTTGCCCAGCTCGCCACAGCCGCAGAGCAGTACACGGGTCGCGGTAGGCGACAATGGGGTTCCGATACGGGTCATTTCAGGTCCTCGAAGGCGTCCGGGGCCGCGCCAGTCTTAGCGCCGCCCGCTGAAAAAGGACCCGTATTCTACACCATCAGCCAGCCACGGCAGCCCGCCGCGCACGAAATGCCATGGCCAGCCACACCGCAGTCACGCCTGCGAACTTGGAGGCCATCGCGGTGCCGATCACGGCGGGGGTCAGGGCACCGATCATGCCGAAGAAAATGAAGGTGTCCACCGGGATGCTCAGTGCCGAGCTCAACCACAAGCGGTCACGCAAGGGGCGCCGGGTGATGCTGAACACCAGCCAGTCGATCAGTTCGGAAACGAAGAACGCGGTGGCACTGGCCAGGGCAATGGCCGGCTCGGAAGTGACATACGACAGCACCAGCGCCATCAGCATGGCGATCAGCGCGCCATGGCCGTAGCGGGTCTGCACCATGTCACGCAGGATGAACACCAGCCCACCCCAGGCCGACCAGATCACGTCCAGATGCGGGGCGCTGGAAAAGGCAAAGTTGATCAGTACAACGCTGCTGATGTAAGCGATTAGAAAGAACATGGGCAGTGACCGTCCGACAAGCGGCACAGATTACCTGATTTTCGAGTCAACCGCAGCGCTTACAAGATCAATCCGGCCGCCACCGCCCGCTCATGGCACAGCTTGAGCACCGCCCGGCGTTCGGTATTGTCCATCCGCCCCCAACGGCCGATCTCCGCTACGGTGCGCTGGCACCCGGTGCAGACATCCTGCTCGTCCAGCGCGCAGATGCTCACGCAGGGCGAAGCGACCGGGCGTTCGGTAGCGATCACCTCACTCATCGTCCACCACCAGGTCCCGCGCATAACGCTGGGCGTTGTGAACATAGTGCGCGGCGCTGGCCTCGAGCATGCGCTTCTGCTGCTCGGTCAGCTCACGCACCACCTTGCCGGGCGACCCCATTACCAGCGAACCATCGGGGATTTCCTTGCCTTCGGGGATCAGTGCATTGGCGCCGATGATGCAGTGTTTGCCGATGCGCGCACCGTTGAGGATCACCGCATTGATGCCGACCAGGCTGTAATCGCCAACCGTGCAACCGTGCAGCATGGCGTTGTGGCCCACGGTCACGCCTTTGCCCAATGTCAGCGGCGAACCCATGTCGGTATGCATCACGGTACCGTCCTGGACGTTGCTGTCCTCGCCGATATCGATCAGCTCGTTGTCGCCGCGCAGCACCGCGCCGAACCACACACTGGCGCGCGCCTGCAGGCGTACCTTGCCAATCAGCATGGCATTGGGTGCGGCCCAACTGGTGGCATGGCTCTCGACCCGCAGGTCGCCCAGGCGGTATTTCATTCTCGCTCCTCAGGTATCAGCGGCGACGGGGTGTGCCCCGTTCAGATCTCTATATAACGCTCGGGGGGCTGATGCAGGCTGATGCCTGCGTCGTACAGCAAGTTGACCAGTTCGACGATCATGATCGCCGACAGCCCCCAGATCTTGTATTCGCCATAACGATAGCTGGGCACATACCAACTGCGGCCCTGGTAATCGATACGGTGGGTGTGGTCGCGCGGGTCCTGGCGGAAAAATTCGAGTGGCACGCTGAATACTGCCGCGATCTCCGCATCATTGGCGCGGTATTCGACGAAATCAGGGATCACCCCGACGAATGGCGTCACTTTCAGCCCATGCAGGGAAATCAGCGGGCTCAGCGGGCCGAGCACTTCCACCAGGCCTGGCGGCAGGCCGATTTCTTCTTCGGCCTCGCGCAGCGCGGTGAATATCAGGTCGGGGTCTTCCGGGTCGCGCCTGCCACCGGGGAAGGCGACTTCACCGCCATGGGTGGAAAGCCCTTTGGCACGCAGGGTCAAGACCAGTTCGGGCGCTTCGCTGCGAGTAATGGGCAAAAGTACCGCCGCCTCGGGGAACCGTCGGTCGGTTTCCAGTGAAGCTGGTTGGTGGTTGCTCATTCGGCGAAGTAGCTCGTCCAGCATTGCGCACTCTCGTTTCCAAGGCCTGCCCTGCATGATGCACCAAAGCCGCGAAGCACCCAAGCCCTGTACGCTTGCGGCAGACCTGCCTGGCACGCCAAGATAGCCTGGGCTAAAGGGAAGAACAGCATGAAATTCTGCAGCGCGTGCGGCCAGCCGGTCATTCAGCGGATACCCGAAGGCGACAGCCGCCTGCGGTATGTCTGCAATCATTGCCAGACCATTCACTACCAGAACCCGAACATCGTTGCCGGGGTGCTGCCGGTCTGGGGCAGCCAGGTGCTGCTGTGCCGGCGAGCCATCGAGCCTCGCCGCGGCTTCTGGACCTTGCCCGCCGGCTTCATGGAGAACGGCGAAACACTGGACCAGGCCGCCCGCCGTGAAACTGTCGAAGAAGCCTGCGCCCGGGTCGGCACGATGGCCCTGTACCAGTTGTTCGACCTGCCGCACATCAACCAGGTGCATGTGTTCTTCCGCGCCGAACTGGCCGACCTGGACTTCGACATCGGCGTCGAGAGCCTGGAGGTGCGGCTGTTCGACGAACACGAGATACCGTGGGGCGAGCTGGCTTTCCGGACCGTCACACGCACACTAGAATGCTATTATCGCGACCGCATCGGGCAGCATTACCCCATAGGCCATGAGTACCTGCCACCGATGAGCGTTTCGCCCACCACTTAAGTTTGCAGGTACCGCTTCATGCGCTGGTTGTTCGCCCTTTTCTGCCTTTGCGTTACCTCGGTGTCCCAGGCGGCCTTCACCGAGACCATCATTCGCAAGCCACAGCCGCCTTTGCCGGCACAATCGCAATCGCAGGCGGCCATGCAGCCACTGATCGACAAGGTGCTGGTGATCAAGTCCGAGCGCCGCCTGCAGTTGATCAGCCGTGGCGAACCGCTGAAAACCTACCGCATCTCGCTGGGCAAGCAGCCCAAGGGCGCCAAGCAGCGCGAAGGCGACAAGAAGACCCCCGAGGGCCTGTACTGGCTGGACTGGCGCAAGCAAAGCGACCGTTTCAACCTGTCCATGCACATCACCTACCCGAACATCAGCGATGCCGCCCGGGCCACACGCGAGGGCTGGAGTGCCGGCAGCATGATCATGATCCACGGCACCCCGATCAACGACGAGTATCCCGAATGGTATTTCCATACGCTTGACTGGACCGACGGCTGTATCGCCATGCGCAACTCGGACATGCGCGAGGTCTGGGACCTGGTGCCGGACGGCACATTGATCGAGATTCGGCCCTGATAGTCCGGTATTCCAATTGAGGCTGTAGGAGCCTTCCCACTTCAATTAAGCATCCGCCCTACTGCCGTGTAGGCAGCAGACTGCATCCAATCGACTGGCAAAGTTTTTAGCATCCACGCAAACGAGTACGCAGGCCGTACGCCATTTGCGGGGTTCCTCCATGCCAGCCCGATATCGCCACATCGCCAGCAGGCTGCTTGCCTGCTGCATGACGACCTTGCTGGCCATGCCGCAGGTATGGGCGGACGACCCTGCCAGCCAGCAACTGCGTGATCAACAGCGAACCTTGCGCCAGCTCGAGCAGCAACAGCGGCTGCAGCGCTGGCAGCGCCCTCCAGCGGCGCAACACAGCGACGCCCTCGCACCGAACCCACCCAGCGACAGCCGCTGCTGGGAGATAGCCGGCGTTCGCCTGGCCGGCAACCGGCAGCTTTCGGCACAGGCGCTTGAGCCGGCCATCCAGGCGCTGATAAAGCCCTGCATGGGCATCGCCGACATCAACCACCTGCTCAAGGCCATCACCCAGCGCTACGTGCACGCCGGTTACCCGGCCAGCCGCCCCTATCTGCGCCAAGCGCCAGCGCATGACGCGCCGCTGGACATCGTCATCATCGAAGGCTTCGTCGAGTCGATCGAGCTGGCTGCCGAGCTGCCGCTCTCCCTGAACAGCGCATTCCCCCATCTGCTGGGCAACCCCCTGTACCTGCCAGACCTTGAGCAGGGGCTGGACCAGCTCAACCGCCTGCGGGCGTACGAGCTCAGTGCCGACCTGTTGCCAGGCGAACTGCAGGGCGGCACCCGGGTGCTGCTGCAGCCTCGCCAAGTGGCTTCACGCTGGCACCTGGACAGCCGCTTCGATAACCGGGGCAGCCCGCTGACCGGGCGTCACCGCCTGAACCTCGGCATCGGCCTGGACAGCCCCTTGGGCCTGAACGACGACCTGCGCCTGTCACTGTCGACAACGGTCATCGATGCTCCGGGGCGCAGCCAGGGCGTCACCCTGTACTACAGCATCCCCTACGGCCCATGGAGTTTCACGCTCAATGTCGGCCAACTGCGCTACAACGCGCCGATTCCGCAAGGGCGGTACGACAGCAACGGCAACAGTAGCTACCAGAGCGTCAGCGCCGAGCGCATGCTCTGGCGCAACCAGTACGGCATGCTCAGCGCCAGCGCCCGGCTGGACCGCAAACAACTGATCAACCGCACCGGCTCTGCAGTCATCGGCCTGCAGAGCCCCACCCTGACCAGCGTGGAGGCCGGGCTCAACCTGCTCTGGCTGGACCACGGCCTGTGGAACGCCTACATCGGCGTCGCCCAGGGCACTCACTGGCTGGGCGCCGAGCAACCCGCCCAGCACGCAGCTGCGCCGCAGCTCGACTTTAGAAAGTACCGCGCCAGCCTGCTGCACCTGCGCCAAGGGCCAGCGAACTGGCCGTGGCGCTGGCAAAGCGAACTTGGCCTGCAGTACAGCACCGATGTCTTGCCGGCCGTCGAGCAAATGTTGTTGAGCGACGATTCGGCGGTGCGTGGCTTTCGCCTGCGTACCTACAGTGGCGCCAGCGCCGCCACCTGGCGCAATACCTTCAGCCAACCGCTGGCATTGCCCTGGACCACACCGGCTACGGTGCGCCCCTACCTGGGCCTGGACCTGGGCTGGGAGCGGCTGGCGCAAGGCGCTTCGCCGCGCCGGCTGGCAGGTGCCACGGCGGGTATCGAAGTGAACCTGCCGCACAGCCGCCTGCGCCTGGACTATCAGCGCGCCCTCTATGCCAGCGACCTGCAGCGCCCGCTGCTCGAACCCGGATTCTGGGTACTTGAATGGGCCCTGAACATCTGATTCACCCACAACAAAGAGAACGAGAACATGCAGACACTCTCGCAGATACCCGCAATCCGCCCCGATACCTTGCGCTGGGCCATTTTCCTCGCCCTGCTCGCCTCCACCAGCGCGCTGGCCGAACACGGCCTGGAGGCGGCCACCGGCCCTGGGGGAACGCCGCTCATCAGCAACAATCATGGCGTACCTGTTATCGACATCGTCGCGCCCAACGCCAGCGGCCTGTCGCACAACCAGTTCCTGGACTACAACGTCGCCCGCCCCGGCGTGGTACTGAACAACGCCCTCCAGGCCGGGCAGTCGCAACTGGCCGGCGCGCTGGCGGCCAACCCCCAGTTCCAGGGCCAGGCGGCCTCGACCATCCTCAACGAGGTGATCAGCCGCAACGCCTCGCTGATCGAAGGCCCACAGGAAATCTTCGGCCGCCCGGCCGACTACATCTTGGCCAACCCGAACGGCATCACCCTCAATGGCGGGACCTTCATCAACACCACCCGGGCCGGTTTCCTGGTAGGTACACCGGAGCTGCAGGACGAACAGCTCAAATACCTCAACACCCTCAATGCCAGTGGCACCCTGCAAGTGCTCACAGGCGGCCAGCACAATGCCGAGGGCGCGCTGGACCTGATCGCGCCGAAGCTCGACAGCAAGGGCGTGCTCTCGGCCAGTGGCGATCTCACCGTGACCGTTGGCCGCAACCGCATGCGTCACGACGACGGGCAGGTCATCGAGCATCTGCCGGGCACGCCGTCCAGCATCGACGCCAACCTGTTCGGCGCCATGCGTGCCGGGCGCATTCGTGTGGTCAGCACTGCCGAGGGCGCGGGTGTGCGGGTGGGGCCGGTGCAGATCAAGGCCGACCAGGGCATCACCCTTCAATCTGCCGGCGCACTGCAGGTCAGCGGGCATGAAAACCGGCCCGGGGAACTGCTCAGCGAACACGGCGCATTGCAACTCACCGCTGCCGATGACCTGCGCCTTGGCGCCGTCGACGGCAAAGCCGAGCGTATCGAGATAAAGGCTGGAAAGAAGCTCACTCTGGATGCCGAAAGCCGCCAGAGCATCGCCCGCGAGCAGGAAAGCTGGAACAAAAAGTTCCTCTTCGTCACCCGCGAGACTTACCAGCGCGAACGTACCACCACCGCCGACCAACTGCGCGGGGCGCAGCTGCAAGCCAGTGACAGCGTGCTGTTGCAGTCCGGCGCCGACATGCGCCTGTTGGCAGCCAATGTGGATGCGGGCGGCGACCTGACACTCGACAGCGCTGCCAACCTGGATATCAGTGCAGGCACCAACAGCCAACGTATCGAGGAGCAGGTACGCCACCGCAAAGACCTGTGGCGCGGCGACAGCGATACCAACCAGTACAAGGAATCAGCACAAGGCAGCACGCTCAATGCCGCGCGCATGACGGTCAAGGCCAATGACACGCTCACCGTGCAAGGCAGCAAGCTGCACAGCCGCGCCGGCCTGGACATCAACGCCAGCAACGTCGAAATCGGCACAACGGCGCTGCAGGAACAGGGCACACGCCGCAACTACCGTGGCGACCTGGTATCGGGCACCTTTTTTGGTGACCGCAAAGGCAACGATACCCAAGGGCAGAGCGTAGCCGGCAGCGCTGTCACAGCCGATGGCAAGCTGAACGTTGCGGCCGAACAGGTGGGCATCAAGGGCAGCACCGTCCACGGCGCCCAAGACGCAGTGATGTACAGCGAAAAAGGCGCCCTGGCGATCGAGGCAGACCACGCCAGCACTGTGGCCACCGACCGCGACAGCAGCAGCAAGCTGTTCGGCCTGATCGGCAACGATCGCGAGCGCACGCAGCGCAAACAGCAGGTGCTGAGCAGTGACGTCAGCTCTGCCAGCAACCTGCGGCTGGCCAGTGCTGAAGAATTGCGCATCCAGGGTTCGAAGGTGACGGCCGGCGGGCATCTGCAGGTCGAGGCCAAGGGCGACCTGTTGATCGGTAGCACACAGTCAAGCGACGAGAGCGAAACACGCAGCCAGCAGCGCGGTTTCACGGCCAGCGCCAAACAGACCGCAGAAGCCGAAGACGGCAAGCCCGAGTCGCGCCAGTACGCCGCCGGCGTTGCTTACGAGGTGGTCACCAGCACAGGCCAACAACGCGAAACGTCGCAGGTGGCCAGCGAATTGACGGGCGCTACGGTTGGCCTGGACAGCGGCGCGCAGCTACAAGTCAACGGTTCCAGCGTACAGGCCAATGCGGGCGACCTGAACGTGCAGGCCAAACAGGTGAGCCTTGGCGTCACACGCAACGAGCGCGTGTCGTCCGGCAGCTCTACCCACAGCGGCGGTGGCCTGACGGTGACCGGCGGTATGGATCGGCTGGGCAGCCTGTTCGAAGGCCATCGCAACAACGAAGTCATCACAGAACGCGACAGCAAGACGCAACGCACCGGGTTGCAGGCCAGCGGCGACCTGAAACTCAGCGCCGACGAGTTGATCACCGAAGCTGCACGCGTCAACGCAGGCGACACCCTTCAGGTGACTGCAAAGCGCATTGAGAACCGTGCCGTGCAGGACACCCATGAACGTGAAGTGCAGCGCAATGACTGGTCAGGCAGCATCGGCGCCAGCCTGGAGTACCGTGACGTGACCCGGCCGATCGAACGCTTGGTACAGGGCGAAGAAGCGGCGCGCTTCCAGCAAGCCTCGCCCGAAGACGCAATGGTGGCACCGAGCGTTGGCGGCGACATGACCCTGGACCACCTCAAACGCTTGGAAAACCAGCGCCGCGGCTTTGCCCAGGTGAGCGAACTGGCAGGGGGGCACGTGAAAGTCAAGGCCGATACCCTCGATGACCAGGGCACCACCTGGCGTGCCAACGCCGGCGCCCTGCAGGTCGACGCGCAGCAGCACCACCTGCGCGCCGCCGAAAACACCCGGGAAGATAACGTGCAGCGCCTGGCCTACGGCGGTGACCTGCGCGTGGATACCAGTTCGGGGAGCGACCTGAACGTCCGCGCTTCCGGCAAGGGCGGCTCGCAGGGCAAGCAGGATACCGCCAGCACCGCAGTGCCGGGCAGCCTTTATGGGCAACAGGGCATTCAGGTGCAGCTGGGTAGCGACGGCCGCTACGAAGGCACGCGCATCGATGGCGGTGAAGGCGACGTAGTGATCCAGAGTGGCACTACACTGTCGCTGGCCCAGGCCACCGACCACGCTCAACAGCGCGCTCGCCAGCTCGATGGCAACGCCTGGGCCAAGGTCGGCAACCGCCCGGGCAGCACCGGCGTCGACGGCCGAGGCTATCTCGACCATGCCCAGCAGCAGGCTAAGCAAACCAATGCCCAGGTAGCGCAGGTCGACGCCAAAGGCCAAGTGCGCCTGACCAGCGGAGGCGACATGCTGCTCGAAGGCACGCGTATTGGCAGCCGCGAGGCCAAGGTCGGCGATACGCGCCTGCAAAGCGATGGCCGCCTGCAGGTCAAAGCTGCGAGCAATACCCGACAGGCCACTGGCGGGAACCTGGGCGGCGGCCTGGAGCTGGCCGTGAAGACCGGCACCACCCAAGGTGGCGCCATCGGGGGCCATTTCAACCATGGCAAGAAGAACGAGGACGCCCGCCAGGCAATCGATGCGCAGTTCCAAAGCGCAGGCAAACTGACCCTCGACAGCCGCGCTCGCGAGGACCTCGCCGTGCATCTGCAGGGCCTGCAGGCATCGGCCGAGCACATCGGCATCAATGCCGCCAAGGGCGGCATGCTGATCGAAGCGTCATCCAACGTCGAGCGGCGCGACAACCTGGACATCACCGCCGGCGCCGGCTTCAACACATCCAAGGGCGGCACCGACACCCTTGGGCTGCACGGCCGTGTTCAGGTCAACCTGGACAAGCGCGACAACCTCATCTGGAACGCCGGCAACCTGCGCGCCGAGCGTATCGACCTGCAAAGCCGCGGCGACACCCGCATCGAAGGCGTAAGCCTGGAAGCCGGGCGCATCAGCGGCGCAATCGACGGCGACCTGCGCATCGCCAGCCGCAAGGACAGCGTCGATACCCTGACCGTAAAAGGTGATGCACGGCTGAGCAAAGAGAAAAACCCGCAAGGCTATGTGAACGCTGCCACGGCCGTCGCAGGGCCGCTGGGAAGCAAGGTCAGCGAAAAAGCAGGTTCCGCCCTGGCCAAGGCCGACCCGGGCGTTTCGCCAACCTTCAGGCTCGATGTGTCGCATGTTCAGCGTGATGGCGTAGCCCAGCAGACGGCGCTCAAGGGCAGCGATGGGGTAGACCTGACGGTTGGCGGTGACGCTCACCTGACAGGCGCCCGCCTGCAATCGGCCAAGGGTGAGGTAAAACTCACCGCCAACGCGGTGACCAAGGAGACGCTGAGCGGCAATGATTACCGCCGGGATGTGTCGATCGATGCGTCGAACTCGCCGGTAGACCTGGGTACCGCCATTGCCCAGATCAGCAAAGGCAAAGGTGCCGCAGACGGCGAGAATGCATTGGACCTTGGCTTGCTGCGCACCAGTGGGCATAGCCGCAGTGAGCAGTGGGCATCGGGGATTGAAGGGAAAGCCAACTGATCCACAGGCCCTGTCGTCGGTAAACCGGCGATAGGGCCATGCACGTCACGTCAACCGCTGCTTACCAACGCCACTCCCCCTGCCCCGTCAATGCCTGTGGCCCCAACAACCGAGCAGCGCGCAGCAGCGGTGTAAGGGCCGCGTCCGGCTGCAGTTCGGCCGCCACCACTGCGTGGCGCCCCAGAAGGTCTGCATCCAGCGCCAACTGATGCTCGCCCTGTTGTATCAGTTGCCCATGCAGGCGCCAGCCTGTGCGGCAATCCATTTCTACCCAGCCCTGCCCCAACCCCAGCGACCAAGGTTCACTCAAGGCGAGGTCGGTGACCGTGATGCGGCCTTCGCTGGTTCGGCACTGCCCCCCCGCGCCTTGCAGGCGCAGCGTGCCCTGCCACTGCCCGGCCAGCCGATAGGCCGTCTGCACACTCGCCTGGGGAGCCTGTGCAGTGACGTCCAACCGCCAGCGCCATGGCCAGCCTTCGGCATGCAACTGCCAGCCCTGGCCCTGAAAGCCCAGCTGTGCGTTGGCCTGCAAGCGCCAAGGCTGCAAGGCCCAGCGTACGGGGCCGGCAGGCCCGAACTGCTGCGCCTGCCCCTGCCACAGGCTGCCGCTGACCGCATGCATCGGCAGGCCCAAGCCCTTTGCAACCCAGGACGCCGGCAACTGCACCAGCAACGTCAGGCTGAACACCAGCCCGGCCCACAGCAGCCCACGGCGGCTCATGGCTGCACCACCAGGTCGAAACGCAGGCCCTTGGCATCCTGTTCCAGGGCCCACTGCAGCGGTTGCGCACCCTCTGCGCGCAAGGCCTGCAGCCAGCGCTGCAAAACCTGCTCATCGGCCACCTGGCCGCGCAGTTGCCACACCTTGCCTTGCACCTCGACCTCGGCAACTTCGACCCGCCGCGCCTGAGCAGACTGACGCAGCCGCTCCAGGCTCACGCCTGGCCCGCTGGGGAAGACGGCGGCCTGCACTGCCAGCCCATGCCACTGACTGAGCTCGCGCCATTGCGACACGCCTTGGCGCAGTGCCAGCAACGCCAGCAGAAAGCCGATCAGGCACCAGGCGAGCAACAATCGATGACGCTGAAACCACGCTCGGGTCATGTTGGCGCTCCCAGATCGAAAACCACGTGCGCCGCTGGCGCAGCGCTCAGTACCTGCACCGCCGCTCCGGCGGCGCTTGCCATTTCTTGCCAGGGCGGCTCGCTCCCCTCGCCCTGCAGGCGCAGGTGCCAACGCTGGCCGTCGAAGCGCACCGCTTGCAGACGCCAGCCTGGGTGCTCATGCAGCCACACCTGCAGGTGTGCCTGCAGGTCTTGAAGCTGACGCTCCCGCAGTTGCTGTTGCAGTTCGCTTTCGCGCAGGCGCTTGAGGGCCTGCGCCGCTTGCCGAGGGCTGGCCTGGGTGCCGGTCACGGCCAGCACCTGCGTGCGCCAGGTTTGTACCTGCCGCCATTGCTGGCCCGCCCATAGCCCGCACCACACCACGGCCAGCACCAGGCAGGCGACAACCAGCGCGCGCGGCAGGGCCGGCACACGGGGCGCCAAGCGGGCCTGACGGGTTCGCTCGAACAGGCTTGGCAGCGTGTCGAGCGACGCCAGCGTTCCCGGCCAGCGCCCGACCTGGGTGGCTTTGCGCAGGCTATCCCAGGGCTGCTGCGGTACCTCACCCAGCGCGTCAGGCCAGGCCAGCCAATGGGCTTTCCCCTCTTCGCTGCGCCCCAGGTACAGGCACAGGCCAGGCGCGCGCTGCCACTGCCAGCCCGTCCCGGGCTCAGGCGTGGGCAACAATTGGAACTCGGCCCAACAGCGCTCGATCTGCAGCCCCCATTCGCTGCACTGGCCACGCCATTCGTCCAGCGCCTGGCGGGCTACCGCCAGCAGGCGCAACTGCCCTGCCTGGCGAGCGAGGCAAGCGCACTGCACCTGTTCGGCGTTCTGCAGCAAGTGGTCTTCCAGCAGCAAGGGCCACTCATCACGTTTGAGGCCTGGCGGTGCAGCCAGCTCGAACTGGCTGCACCGCTCGCCCGGGATGATCAGCGCTACCTGTGCGTCCAGGTTCGCCGGGGGCTCGCCCTGGCCTTCCCGTTGGGCCACACCGTTTTCAACCAACAGCCAGTCCCAGATCACGCCCGGGCGCAGCAGCAACCAAGACCGCGCCGGCGCACGTCGCCGCCATTCAAGCTTCATGAACGCCCCCAAGGGAGCGTGAAGGTGCAGACATAGGGGGCTCCATCACGCTGCAGTTGCACGCGCACACCACGGCCGGGGTGCGCGGGTTGGTCGGAAGGCCAGGGCAGCCATCGGCCTCCCTGGTGATAAAGAACATTCAGCGCACTGACCTGCTGCAGCTGCTCGCGCACGACCCAACGGGGTTCGCTGGCGGCGTACAGGTCTGCCGAGGTTTCCAGCGTCAGGCGTTGTTCGCGGGGGTCGAAACGCAGGCGTTGGCGCTGCAGCCGTGAGCCGCCCTCGGCCTCTGGCACAGCGGTGGCTGCCACCCACAGCAACTGCTGGCGATCGGGCTGCCAGTCGAGCCAGCGGCTGGCCAGTGGCAGGCGCTGCTCATACACCCGGCGCAGTACCGGGCTGTCGAAGCGCCGCTCCAGGGCCAGGCAGAACTCCAGCACACTGTTCTCCTGGCGGGTCACCTGCAGCCGCTCGCGGACCTTGAGCCAGCCATTGACCAGCGCCGCGAGCATGACCCCCAGCAGCGCGGTCAAGGCCATGGCCACCATCAGTTCGATCAGGGTCAAGCCTGCCTGGCGCCGCTTCATGGACGCTCCAGAAAAACCGTGTACTGGCCCAACGGCAGGCGCTGATCGCGGTCGGCATACAGTTGCATCTCGCCGCGACGCAGGTCGCGCACGCCGGTACGGCGCAGCTGCATCTGCCAGTGGCACGCCTGCCCGCCCTGGTTCAACACCCCACTGGGCTGGTTGCTGGCCGGCCAGTACCGTTCCACGGCAAAGCGCGCCTGCAGCTCGCGAGCGCACAGCACGCCAAGGCGATGCTGTTGCACGCTGTCCTGCACTGCCAGGCGCTGGCGCAGAACCTGGCTGGTGATCACCGCCAGCACAGCAGCAATCGCCAGGGCCACGGTCACCTCCAGCAGGGTGAAGCCCTGTTGCGTGCGCTTCATGGTGACAACCCCACTCGCAACTGGCCGTCACGCCCCCACGCCCAGCGCTGGCTGCCACCTGCCCAGTGCCAGCGCACCGAACCCGGCTGGGCCCACCCTTGCGGCGTGAACTGCAGATGCGGCTGCAGGCTGGCCGGCCAGTCGGGGCGCAGCCCTTTG
>NZ_MOMO01000090.1:0-14115 GCF_009933855.1 Pseudomonas sp. SG-MS2
AAAAATCGTCGAGCTGGCAGAAAAGATGGTCCACCTGTCGGGCTTCAGTGTGCGCAGCCCGGATAACCCGCACGGTGACATTGCCATCGAGTTCAGCGGGCTACGGCCCGGCGAGAAGCTTTATGAAGAGTTGCTGATTGGCGATGACGTCTCCCCAACGGCGCACCCGATGATCATGGCGGCCAACGAAGACTTCATCGGCTGGGACGTATTGCGCGAGCGCTTGGCCATGCTGTTCAAGGCCGTGGCCGAAGATGACTTCACCCGCGTGCGGCAACTGCTGCGCGAACTGGTCAGCGGCTACTCGCCAGAGGGTGACATTGTCGACTGGGTTTACCAGCAGCAGCGCCGGGACCGCTAGCCCTGGCCTTGCTCTTTCAACGCGCTGGGCGCCTTCCTACAGCTGACGCCATTGTGTGCTGTCAGCTGTTGAATTTGGTAACCAATCGGTTGATCAGCGTGCTTTCTCAGTGGCCTTCGAGGCGTTAGTTTTACCGGGCAGCCAAGGAAACGCTGCCTTGTAAACTTTCTCGAAGGAGTGTCCGCAATGCGTAATACCGTTCTTTCCTACCTGTTCCTGCCACTGTTCGCTGGGCTTTCCATGGCGGCCAGCGCCGCGCCGGCGGCCAACGCAATGATGGCCCAGCCGGCACCTGTGGTGGCTCAAGCGGCGGCCGCAGCTGGCCGGCTGAACTTGAACAGTGCAGATGCAATCACCTTGCAGCAGGGGCTCAACGGCATCGGCAAGGCCAAGGCTGAAGCGATCGTCGCCTACCGGGATGCCCACGGGCCGTTCGCGTCGGTGGACGAGTTACTGGAAATCAAAGGCATCGGCAATGCGCTGCTCGAGCGCAATCGCGACAAGTTGACGGTGGAGTAGGGGCGTGGGCTTCCGCTAGCTCGTCCTGAATATGCTAGCGCCCTTGAGTTCGAGCGCCGCCCGCGCGGCGCTCGGTCCATAGCCCAGCCCTAGCGGTCCTGCGCATCCTTGGCATCCGCCTCGGCATTGCGCTCGTGAACCTTCTTCAACTGCTCATCGGTCAAGGGCAGCTTCTTCGCCGTATCGCGCAACATCATCAGCCCGCCCACGATCGAGCCAAGGGCTAAGATGAGTATCAGCCAGGCGTACCAAGGCATGGGGTTATCTCCTGTGATCGCACACAACGTGGCGTGTATGCATGTTGAGCAATGGCCGTATTCGTTGGTTCAATTATAGGAGCCGGGCGTGGCCTGGCCAAATCTCGTGACCCGCGGGCCCCAAAGCCTGGGCCACTTCGTTTACAATGCGCGCCGTTTACGACTTGCCAAGAGACCCCGACCATGTCCGCCTGCCAGACGCCCCTGATCGTCGCCCTGGATTTCCCCACCCGTGACGCCGCCCTGAAACTGGCCGACCAGCTCGACCCTGCCCTGTGCCGGGTTAAAGTTGGCAAGGAGCTGTTCACCAGCAGCGCGTCCGGCATTGTCGAGTCCCTGTGCGCGAAGGGCTTCGAGGTGTTCCTGGACCTCAAGTTCCACGATATCCCCAACACCACCGCCATGGCCGTGAAGGCTGCCGCCGAAATGGGCGTGTGGATGGTAAACGTGCACTGCTCCGGCGGCCTGCGCATGATGTCGGCCTGCCGCGAAGTGCTGGCCAAGCGCAGCGGCCCGCAGCCACTGCTCATCGGCGTGACCGTACTGACCAGCATGGAGCGTGAAGACCTGGCCGGCATCGGCCTGGACATTGAACCGCAAGAGCAGGTGCTGCGTTTGGCGGCACTGGCCGAGAAGGCCGGCATGGACGGGCTGGTGTGCTCGGCACTGGAAGCGCCGGCGCTCAAGGCTGCGCACCCGTCGCTGCAGTTGGTAACCCCGGGCATTCGCCCCGCTGGCAGCGCGCAAGATGACCAACGCCGCATTCTGACCCCGCGCCAGGCTTTGGATGCCGGCTCGGATTACCTGGTGATCGGCCGCCCGATCAGCCAGGCGGCAGACCCCGCCCAAGCCTTGGCAGCAGTGGTGGCTGAGATCCGCAGCTGATACCTGCAGCCGCTTCAAAGCAACCTTTTCAACCTGGGTGGCGTTCAGCGAGCCCTACGATCCTTACATTGGAATGCAGGGCTCACACTGAACATTCCCGTTTGCCAGAGGATGCTAGATGTCAATTGATGTGTCGTTACAGTCGCCGGCTCAACGCTGGGCAGGCATGATCACGCGCTATGTGTTGCCGCTGGGCTGGCTGGCGCTGCTGACCGGGATGTTCTGGGCGTGGGACCGCTCGCTGTATCACAAGCTCTTTTACCTGCTGCTTGCCGCGCCCACCTTGATCGTCCTGATCCTGCAGCCACGGCAGGCCAAGGCGTTGTTTGGCAACCCGCTGTTCATTGCCTTCCTGGTGTTCTCTGCCTACACCCTGCTGAGTATTGCCTGGTCCGACACGGAAAACTCGGTCGGCAGCTTGCTCAAGCGGCCCTTGTACATTGCGATGGTGTTGCTGTCGGCCGGCCTCATCAGCTTGCAGTCACCGGCGCAGCTGCACCAGTGTGTGCGCCTGGCTGCCCTGTTTGCCGCAGTGGCCGCTGGTGGTTCGCTGATCTACTTCTTGGGTTGGCAGGCGGCTGAGGGTGGGCGCCTGGATGGCTACGGCGCACTCTATAACCCCTTGCTGACTGCCCATGTGTTCGGCGCGTTCGCTGCCATCTGGCTGGCGACCTGGTTCCAGACACGCGGCGCGCTCAACATCCTGGCACTTGCCTGCCTGGCGGTACTGGGCATGGCCATCCTGGCCACGGGCTCGCGCACGCCGTTGATCGGGCTGGCGGCTGCACTGGGCTGGTTGCTGATCGTGGGTGACCGGCGCCACGGCTTGATCGCAATGGCGGCCGTGGCCCTGGCCTTGGTCGGGGTTGCGGTGTTCTACCCTGAAGCCATCACCCAGCGTGGCGTGTCCTACCGCCCCGAAATCTGGATGGAATCGCTGCGTCAGATCGGTGAGCACCCTTGGTTTGGCCATGGTTACGACGCCCCGATGACGGTGATCATTCCAGGCCTTGAGCAGACGCTGGCCGACCCCCACAACATCGAGCTGGGCGTGCTGTATGCCGGTGGGGGCGTGGGCTTGGTGCTCTGGTTGGTGCTCTACGGCCTGGCCATGCGCTTTTGCTGGGCTTACCGCCAGCACCCAGGGGTTACGCTTGCGGCAACCTGGCTGATCTTCGGCTTTGCGTCAGGGCTGACCGAAGGCAGCGCCTTCATGTCACGCCCGAAAGAGCATTGGTTCCTGATCTGGATGCCAATGGCCGTGGTCTACGCCCAGTGGCTGATACACCGGGCCGGTAAAAAGCCCGCTTAAGACCAGAGCAGCCGCCACAGGCCACGCAAGGTCTTTCTGTTCCAGTACTTGAGCGGGATATCAGCCAGGATTTCCCGCGTCAGTTGCTTGTCGCGGTTGGCGTACTTGAGCACCATGGAGTTGCGGAACTTCATGCACACCTGCTCGTACTGCGGGTGGTCTTTGAAGTGGGCGTAGGTTTTGAGCACGTTGTCGACCATGAAGCGGCCGTTCTTGAAGGTGTTGGTCGGGTGGTCGCGGTACTGCGCCAGCACCTCGCCCAGCACGTCGATGAAGTAACCGGCCCGTGCGATCGACAGTTCGATGTACACGTCTTCCAGGCGGATATCGGCATTGAAGCCACCGACCTTCTCCAGGGCCTTGCGGCGCAGCATCAGGGTGGCAGCCATGGGGCCTGGCTTGCGGTCCAGCCACAGGTCGTCGAAGTCCAGGCGGCGGAAGGGCAGGTTGCGTTTGCGCTGTTCGCGCGCGCCCATCACCTTGCCGTCATGGTCGATGGTTTCGATGTTGGCCGAACAGATGCCTACTTCAGGCTTGCCGTGCATGTACTCCACTTGGGTGGCGATACGGTGGGGCAGCATGATGTCGTCGGAGCCAAAAGGCACGATCAGGTCGCCCTTGGCGCGTGCAATCGCGTCGTTCAGGGTTCGCGCCAGGCCTTGGTTGGCCTGGAAGCGCAGATCGAAGCCGTGTTGTGCCTGCAGCCGCTTGAGCACTGCAGGGCTGTCGTCCTTGGAACCATCGTCCACTACTAGAAGTTCGATGTTCTTGTAGGTCTGGTTGACGACGCTGTTGATGCTGGCTTCGATGTAACGCGCGTGATTGTAGGACGCGATGATCACTGTCACCAACGGTGTGTCAGTAACGCCGTGATTCTGAGAAACCATTTCAAACCCCTAGCTTTGATCCATGTCGTGTGACGCTTCTATGCAGACTAGCTGCTCGTTTTCCAAAACGGTGCCAATTCAGCATCTTATGCAGGTCTTTGTCATTCTAAAGGAAGGGGGATGCGAGGGATACTCCAGGCATGGTGGAGCAGGGTGCGATGGATACGGAGAGGCATATATCCACTCGTTGATTCAGAAGGTTCCTACGAATCAGGACTGGTGGCGCCCAGTCTGAGGAAATACCCTACACGTTCTGTCGACACGCGTCTGATTGTTCCTGGAAACACTGCCCTTTAGGCTTTATGGGTCGCTGATGTTCAGCGATGCGGGTGTGGAAACCCGGCAATCTTCAAGTGTCTGTCGTAATGGCAGCTGTATGCGGGAGGCCGTCAGGCCTACCGGGGTTCCTTGAAGACCGGATTTCCACCCCGTGTACAGTTGCCGCCTTTCGTGTGGAAACGGCGGTGGCAGCTCCTGAAATCTTCAAGGAATTGCTATGAAAAAAATCGTCCCCGATCCACCCCATAATTTCGACCTTCCCTCCGACAAGACCCTCTCCAGCGCCATCAGCGAGCGCATCGTGCCGATCGATCACGTGGTCATGAACGTCACCCATTACCTGATGCTGGCCTACAACCACTGCCACATGGCCCTCTACGCGATCGAGGATGAGGCCACCCGTGAGTTGATGGTAAACGGGCTGCGGGCCATGCAGATTGCCTGGGGTCAGTCGGATGCGCTGTCGCTGGCCTTGGAACGTACTAACGGCCTGCATTGAGGGGAATACGGCAATGACTACAGACGTTACCCATGTCACAGCAGGTGTGACCACGTTTTTTCAGGGTGAGCACCAGAGCCATCCCTTGTTCCGCATCGAGCCGGGTATACCTTGCCAGGATGCCCGTGAGCAGGCTTCGGAGTTGATGGGGTATGTGCGCGAGCTGACCATCGTTGGGCTGATGGATGAGAAGCCGATGATGATCTGGGCTTCGCATTACCTGAGCGCGATGGCCAAGGCGCTGATGGATGATGCTGAGTTGGGGATGAGGGGCTGAGGCTGCCTGTCACAGAATCTTCGGGCACTCGGTTTCCGTCACGCCGCAATACCCAAGCCAAACCCTGAATCCCAACAAAAAGGGCCGGTACACTCGCGCGTACCGGCCCATTCAAATCACGTAAAAGCGACTCAACCAATAACCAGCGGCGGGAACGACTTCACCAGGTCATCCAGCGCTTTGATCTGCGCCAAGAACGGCTCCAGCTTGTCCAGCGGCAGGGCGCTTGGGCCGTCGCACTTGGCCTGGTCCGGGTTCGGGTGGGCTTCCAGGAACAGGCCAGCCAGGCCAACGCCCATGCCGGCACGGGCCAGGTCAACCACCTGCTCACGGCGGCCACCAGAAGCAGCACCCGAAGGGTCACGGTTCTGCAGGGCGTGGGTTACGTCGAAAATGATCGGCAGGTCATCGCAGGTGCGCTTCATCACACCAAAGCCCAGCATGTCCACAACCAGGTTGTCGTAGCCCATGCAGGTACCGCGGTCGCACAGGATCAACTGGTCGTTACCTGCTTCCTTGAACTTCTGCACTATGTTCTGCATCTGCGAAGGGCTCAGGAACTGCGGCTTCTTGATGTTCACCGGTTTGCCAGTCTTGGCCAGTGCCACCACCAGGTCGGTCTGGCGGGCCAGGAAGGCAGGCAGCTGCAGCACGTCGACCACTTCGGCCACCGGGGCGCACTGGTAGATCTCGTGCACGTCGGTGATGATCGGTACACCGAACTCGGCTTTTACTTTTTCGAAGATGCGCAGGCCTTCTTCCATGCCTGGGCCACGGTAGGAGTGGATCGAGGAACGGTTGGCTTTGTCGAAGCTGGCCTTGAACACATAAGGAATGCCCAGCTTCTCGGTTACCCGCACGTATTCGGCACAGGCGGTAAGGGCCAGGTCCTCGGACTCAAGGACGTTGATACCGCCAAACAGCACGAACGGGGCGGCGTTGGAGCATTCGATGTTCTGGGTGATCTTGATCATTTTCTACTCTATGAAGTCTGGGGTAGCCATGGCGCTCTACCAACGACTTTCGAGTACACCGCTGGTGAAGATTTCGCGGCGCTCCAGGCGCCCGATTTCCTCATGCTTGGCAAGCGCGTACACCCGGTTGAAGGCGGCGCGTTGCACATCAGGGAAGTACTCGGCCAGTGCGTATTCTACCGCAGCATCATAGTCCGCTTCGGTTATATAGCGGTAAATTTCTCGGTAGTAGAAAAAGCCGAACTGAAAACCCAAGGTTTCGCTCGGGTAGGCCGTGGGCCCGGAGAAGCTGTTTTCCAGGTCGATGGCCTGCGCTTGTCCTTTTTCCGGGAGCATGACGTTGGCTGCCCACAGGTCCATGTGCGTGACGCCTTGGCAGTGCAGGGCATGCAGCAGTTCGAACGCTGCCGCGATCACCCCGTGCACGGCCTCTGGCTTTTTGCGCACTTTTGCCAGCCCGTCCTCGTGCCCGCTCAGTAATTCTGTGATGAGGAAAAAGTCCTGCATCAGGCCGAACCGGGAGCGGCTGTAGCCATAGCCGACCAGCCTGGGCACTCGCGCACCGCGCCTGGCTGCTTCGCGGGTGTTGATCAGTTCTTCGAGGGACCAGTCATACATGCCGTTGCGCTTGGGCCGGCCACGCTGCATGCGCAGCTTCTTTTTCAGCGAATCGAGTTTTTCACGTTTGGTGAACAATAGGCTTTGGGGGCATGGGAGCGGTGCGCTTACCCGCTTGGCACTGGCGGTCTGCTCGATCAGTCGTTCGAAAGCTTGCCGGGTGTGTGCGGCAATGGGGGCCTGAAGATGCAGGGTGGTGCTGCGATGGCGCAGGGTATGGGGATACTCGTTTTGCCAGATCTGTGAATCGCCAACCACACCCTCGTTCCTTGTAGTATCAAAGAGCCATACATATTGGCGTTTAATACTACAGTTTTTTCACATCTTTCCTACAAGTTCTTAACGATACTTAACATGGAAATATGTTATGGGGCCGCACAGGCGGCCCCTTTTTTTCAAACCTTCAACACCAGCTTGCCAAAGTTTTCCCCGCTGAACAGCTTGAGCAGGGTTTCTGGGAATGTCTCAAGCCCCTCCACCACATCCTCCTTGCTCTTGACCTTGCCACTGGCCAGCCAGCCGGCGATTTCCTGCGCGGCCTTGCCATACTCCTTGGCGTGGTCCATCACCACGAACCCTTCCATGCGCGCACGGTTTACCAGCAGCGCCAGGTAGTTGGCCGGGCCTTTGACTGCTTCCTTGTTGTTGTACTGGCTGATCGCCCCGCAGATCACGATGCGGGCCTTAAAGTTGATGCGGGTGAGCACGGCGTCGAGGATCTCGCCACCGACGTTGTCGAAGTACACGTCAACGCCCTTGGGGCATTCGCGCTTCAGGCCGGCCAGCACGTCTTCGGCCTTGTAGTCGATGACGCCGTCGAACCCCAGTTCATCCTTGAGGTACTGGCATTTCTGCGCGCCGCCGGCAATGCCGACGACGCGGCAGCCTTTGATCTTGGCAATCTGGCCGACGATGCTGCCTACGGCGCCGGCAGCACCGGAGATGACCACGGTGTCACCCTCTTTTGGCTGGCCGACGTCGAGCAGGGCGAAGTAGGCGGTCATGCCGGTCATGCCCAGGGCTGACAGGTAGCGGGGCAGGGGGGCAAGGTTGGGGTCGATCTTGTGCATGCCCTGGGGTTCGCCGGTGAAGTAGTCCTGCACGCCGAGGGCGCCGCTGACATGGTCGCCGGGTTTGAAGTCGGGGTGGTTGGAGGCCACCACTTCGCCTACGCCCAGCGCGCGCATTACCTGGCCGAGTGCCACGGGCGGGATGTACGACTTGCCTTCATTCATCCAGCCGCGCATGGCTGGGTCCAGCGACAGGTACAGGTTGCGTACCTGGATCTGGCCTTCGGCGGGGGCATCGGCGGGCACTGTCTCGAAGGTGAAATCGTCACGGCGCACGGCGCCGGTCGGGCGTTTGGCCAGCAGGAAGCGGCGGTTGGTCTGGGTCATGGCGGAGTCCTTGTGGGCAGGAGCAGAGGGGTCAATTTAACGTGGTGATGACAACAGGTCTGCAAAATCACTGGTAGGCATGATAGCCCAACCGCTGGCTTGATGATGCTGCCCAGTGGGTTGGCAGGCTGACTAGACTCTGAGCGCAGAAGCCAAAGGCTGCTGCAACCATTTGTGGGAGCCGTGCTTGCTGGCGATGGGCTGTGGAATGGCCCTTTGTTTCGGGCATTGAGAAAGGCCTGCAGGCCGGGGCGAGCGCTGCGCGCTCGATCGCCGGCAAGCGCGGCTCCCACATTAAAAAAATTGCGCTTTGTTGCACCCATGATTGGAGCATTCGATGAGCATGACCTTTTCCGGCCAGGTAGCACTGGTCACTGGCGGTGCGGCGGGTATCGGCCGGGCAACGGCTCTGGCGTTTGCCCGTGAGGGGCTCAAGGTGGTGGTGGCCGACCTCGATCCGGTCGGCGGTGAGGGCACCGTGGCGTTGATCAACGAGGCCGGTGGCCAGGCGCTGTTCGTGGCCTGTGACGTGACCCGTGACGCTGATGTGCGCCGGCTGCATGAGCAGGTCATTCAGGCCTACGGTCGCCTGGACTATGCCTACAACAATGCCGGTATCGAAATCGAGCAGGGCCGCCTGGCCGAGGGCAGCGAGGCAGAGTTCGACGCCATCATGGGCGTCAACGTCAAAGGGGTGTGGCTGTGCATGAAGTACCAGCTGCCGCTGTTGCTGGCCCAGGGCGGCGGGGCGATTGTCAACACCGCCTCGGTGGCAGGCTTGGGCGCGGCGCCTAAGATGAGCATCTACAGCGCGTCCAAGCACGCGGTGATCGGCCTGACCAAATCGGCGGCCATCGAATATGCCAAAAAGCGCATCCGGGTGAATGCGGTGTGCCCGGCGGTGATCGATACCGACATGTTCCGCCGCGCCTACGAGGCCGACCCGCGCAAGGCCGAGTTCGCCGCCGCAATGCACCCGGTCGGGCGCATCGGCAAGGTCGAGGAAATCGCCAGTGCGGTGCTGTACCTGTGCAGTGATGGGGCAGCGTTCACTACCGGGCACAGCCTGACGGTGGATGGTGGGGCCACGGCTATTTGAAAAAGGGCCCTGCGCCGACAGGGTGATGGTACGGCGTTTGATTTCTCTGTGATAGGGTTGGGGCAAGAACTGGATCGTTGGTGACCGGTCTTACGATGAAGACACTTCATTTCATTTAAGGACAGCAATGAAACGCTTAGTTTTGTTCTTGGCCATCCTGGCGATTGCTGGGTGCGCGGCAACTGCCAAGACCGAGATGAGAAAAGGCCGCAAGGGCTTGCATATCAATTGCTCGGGCCTCTCGTCATCGTGGGACAAGTGCTATAGCAAGGCGGCGCAGTCCTGTGGGGCCCGTGGTTACAAAGTTGTCGCCCGCTCGACCAGTGACGATGAGGAGGAAGGGGACTTCCTGTTCGGCATAAACCCTGCGGGTTATACCAGCCGTAGCATGATCGTCATCTGCAAATGATGCTTGGGCGGGTCATTTTCCGGTGACGTGCTCACCGGCCCCGGCCCGTTTGCGCATCGATGTCGCTCATGGGCAGGGTTCCCGTGCTCTGGCCTTTCTTTCACATGCAGGGCGACCTTCAACAAGCTGATTACGACACGCTCATAGCTATTTGACACTATTGCGCCCTCAAGCCCTTGTGAGTTCAACGCAATCGTTGCCACGCTTGGCCTTTGCAAACTCTGAGAGCAAGGGGGCGGCGTATGGAGGCGAGCAGGCAGGGTTTTCTGGCCAACCTGGGCATGGCCCGCAAGCTGGGCCTGGGCTTTGCCCTGGTATTGCTGCTGACCCTGGCGGTGGCAGCCATCGGCATTGCCGCGCTGTACAGCGTCGGCCAGCATTTCGGTGGCCTGCGCCAGCTGGGCCAGTTCAATACCGACCTGCTCAAGCTGCGCCAGCACGAACAGGCCTTTGCCCTGCGCTCCGATATCAAGGAGGCCGAGGCCCTGCGCAGCGGCCTGCACAACCTCAGCGAGCGCGCCCGTAGCCTGCCGGCACTGGCGGCGGCCGAAGCGGACCTGGCGGCGTATGGCCAGGCCTTCGAAGCCTTTGTCGAAGCGGTGCAGGCCAAGGAGCTGGCGCTGGACATGGCCAGTTGGTCGGTCTCCAGCGTGGCCAACAACCTCGATGTACTGCAGGCCGGCCTGGCCGATGACGGCACCTACACGCTCAAGCAGTCACAAGGCCAGCAAGGCGGGGAGTTTTTGGAGCAGGCTGCGCAGGTGGCCCAGGTATCACGCTTGATGCTGCAGGCCATGGACGAGGCACGCGTGCGCCTGGACCAGAGCCGCAAAGGCGAGGAGGGCGCAGCCGCAGGGCGCATCGCCCAGACAGTTGAGGCGGCAGGGCTGGTCGAGCAGCTCAAGGCGGCGGTCGGCGATGCGGGCTACCAGAGCGTGCTGGGCGAGGTGCAGGGGCATATCGCCAGCTTCTCCGACAAACTCAACGAATACACCGACCTGCTCGGCAAAGAGCACGGTATCGAGGCGCAACTGCAGGCGCGTGCCGAGCAGGCTACGCAGCGGGTCGATCAGGCCTATGCGGCGGACGAGCAGGCGATGCAGGCTGAGCTGACGCGCAATGCCGTGGCCATCGCCCTGGCAACCGGCCTGGCGCTGCTGGTGGGGGTACTGGCGGGGTGGTTGATCACGCGGGCGGTGGTCGGCCCGCTCAAACGGGTGATTGGCCGTGCCCAGCGCATCGCTGCCGGGGAGTTGAGCCTGGACGCGGAAGCTGCGCGCAACGATGAGGTGGGCCAGTTGATGCAGGCCATGCAGCAGATGTCTGCCGGGCTGTCGGGCATCGTCAGCGGCCTGCAGCAGGGTATCGAGCAACTGGCTGGCAGTGCCCAGGCGCTGTCAGCGGTAACCGAGCAGACCAACCGCGAAGTGGGCAGCCAGAAGGAGGAGACCGAGCAGGTGGCGACCGCCATGCAGCAGATGACCGCCACCGTGCACGATGTGGCGCGCAATGCCGAAGAGGCGGCACTGGCGGCCCAGGCCGCTGACGAGAAGGTCGATTCGGGCCAGGTGGTGGTGCGCCAGAGCATGCAGCGTATCGAGCAACTGGCGGCGGCGGCGGATGCGGCCAGCGCCGGTATCGACAGCCTGAGCGCCGAGATCCACACCATTGGCGATGTGCTGGAAGTGATCAAGAGCGTTGCCGAGCAGACCAACCTGCTGGCGCTCAATGCCGCCATCGAAGCGGCGCGGGCGGGCGAGCAGGGGCGTGGTTTTGCCGTGGTGGCCGATGAGGTGCGGGCGCTGGCCCGGCGTACCCGCCAGTCTACCGAGGAGATCGAGCGGTTGGTTGCCAGCCTGCGCGGCAATGCCCAGCAGTCGGTGGCGCAGATCCGTGGCAGTACCGACCTGGTGCGCCTGGCGGTGGCCGATGCGCTGCAAACCGAAAGCGCCCTGGGCAGTATTGCGGCGGCGGTGTCGTTGATTCAGCAGATGAACCAGCAGATTGCCGCGGCGGCAGAGCAGCAGAGTTCGGTGGCTGAAGAGATCAGCCGCAGTGTCACGCAGATTCGGGGCAGTGCCGATCAGGCGGCGTTGGCAATGCAGGGTAATGCGCAGTCAAGTATCGAGCTGGCGCAGTTGGGCAGTGACCTTAAGGGGATGGTGGGGCATTTTCGTTTGTGATCGTTTGTACCGGCCCCCACAGGAACCCCACTGATTTCAAGGCATGTGGTGTAACTGTAGGAGCCGGCTTGCCGGCGATGGTGCCGGTACGGCACCCCTTCGGTCAGGCCCTGCGCGGGTTGAGAATCAGCAGGGTCACCACCCCCGCCACAATCCCCCAGAATGCCGACCCGATCGAGAACAAGGTCAAGCCCGACGCCGTCACCATGAAGGTAATCAGCGCTGCCTCCCGCTCGCGCGCCTCGCTCATGGCCACCGTCAGGCCATTCATGATCGAGCCGAACAGCGCCAATGCCGCGATAGACAACACCAGCTCCTTGGGCAACGCAGCGAACAACGCCGCCAGCGTGGCGCCGAACACCCCGGCAATGCCGTAGAAAATCCCGCACCACACTGCCGCTGTATAGCGCTTGCTTGGGTCTTCATGGGCATGCGGCCCGGTGCAGATCGCTGCGCTGATGGCCGCCAGGTTGACGCCGTGCGAGCCGAACGGGGCCAACAGCAGTGAGGCAAAGCCGGTGGTTGAGATCAATGGCGAAGCCGGTACCTGATAACCGTCGGCGCGCAACACGGCAACGCCCGGCATGTTTTGCGAGGTCATGGCCACCACGAACAGTGGAATGCCGATGCTGATGGTCGCGGCCAGCGAGAAGCTGGGCGTGGTCCACACCGGTGTGGCCACTTCCAGCCTGAAGCTGCTGAAGTCCAGCAAACCCAGTGCGCCGGACAGCGCTGTGCCCACCAGTAGCGCTGCCAGCACGCAGTAGCGCGGCGACAGGCGTTTGACCAGCAGGTAACTGAAGAACATGCCCAGCACCAGCAGCGTGCGGTGCTGCGCTGCGACGAAGATTTCGCTGCCGATCTTGAACAGGATGCCGGCCAGCAATGCCGAGGCCAGTGATGCCGGGATGCGTTTGACCAGGCGTTCGAAGCTGCCGGTCAGGCCGCAGATGAGCACCAGCACGGCACAGGTGATGTAAGCACCGATCGCTTCGCCGTAGCTGACCCCGCCCAGGCTGGTGATCAACAGCGCAGCCCCGGGCGTCGACCACGCCACGGTGATCGGCGTGCGGTAGCGCAGCGACAGGCCGATGCTGCAGACCGCCATGCCGATGGACAGGGCCCAGATCCACGACGAGATCTGCGCCGTGGAAAGGCCCGCAGCCTGGCCAGCCTGGAACATCAGCACCAGCGAGCTGGTGTAGCCGGTGAGCATGGCGATGAAGCCGGCGACGACGGCCGACGTTGAGCTGTCTGCCAGGGGCCGCAGGCGTGCGGAGGTGGCATCGGTCATGGGGTAAGTCCTTGTCCATGTGTAAGCAGTTTTTTCAGACTAACGCGCGTCGGGTTGATCCTTGCCATACAGCGGGCATTGCTTTTAGCCGTACAGTCGCCAACTATTGGGCACGAATGCGCAACTGCATGGGAGGGAGGGGCGATGTACAAAGTCTATGGCGACTACCAGTCGGGCAACTGTTACAAGGTCAAGCTGATGCTCAGCCTGCTGGACCGCCCTTATGAATGGCATCCGGTGGATATCCTCAAGGGGGGGACCGAAACGCCCGAATTTCTGGCGATGAACCCCAATGGCAAAGTGCCGGTGCTAAAGCTCGAGGACGGCACCTGCCTGTGGGAGTCCAACGCCATTCTCAATTTCCTGGCCGATGGTAGCGAATACCTGCCCAGCGAGCCGCGTTTGCGTACCCAGGTGCTGCAGTGGCAGTTTTTCGAGCAGTACAGCCATGAGCCGTACATCGCCGTGGCGCGGTTCATCCAGTTTTACCTGGGTTTGCCTGACGAGCGCGTGGACGAATACCGCAAGCTGCACAAGGGCGGCTACAAGGCATTGAGGGTGATGGAGCGGCAGTTGCAGATGACGCCGTACCTGGTGGGCGAGCAATATTCGATTGCCGATGTGGCGTTGTATGCCTACACCCATGTGGCGCATCAGGGTGGGTTCGACCTGGCCGAGTACCCGGGTGTGCGAGCCTGGCTGGAGCGGGTGGCCGCGCATCCTCGGCATGTGCCGATGGTGGGCTGAGCAGGCCTCACAGGTTCCGTAGGAGCGGCCTTGTGTCGCGAAAGGGCTGCGAAGCGGCCCCAGGATATCGGTGGCGCCGCTGATATCCTGGGGCCGCTTTGCGGCCCTTCGCGACACA
>NZ_MOMO01000091.1:0-18992 GCF_009933855.1 Pseudomonas sp. SG-MS2
TCCGGGTCTCGCGTTTCCCCCTGGCGGCCCTGGGCGCCGATCGTGACCTTGAAGGCCGCAGCGCCGCCGGCCTGATCATTCGCCTGCATCGCACGCAGCGCCTCCGTGCCATTGACCCGCACAGAGAGGTCGACCTGCATGCGCTCCAGAGCCAGCCCCTTGGGTGAAACCAGGGCGAACAACGGCACGCGTATCACATGCTTGTCGTCCATGGCGACCTCGACCATCTTGGCTTTCATGGGAGCCCCGAGCGCCTGCGGATCGATGTCGAAAAAGTGATCGAACAGATTGATGTACTGCTGGGCAATCAGGCTATTGGTTGCCGCAGCGGCTTCCTGCAGGCCACGGGTGATATCCCGCAGGTCAATCGCGGTCATGGGGGCAGGGTGGTTGTCCACTCACTTGTCTCCTTGGTACACGGGGAGCCCCGCTGTGTTCAGCGAGGCGGACATTTTGAGACAGGGCGAAGGATCAGGAAGTGGTGGCACCTGCAGAGGCGGTGCTCGCTGTATCGTCCTTCAGCACGTCAGCATCGGAGATCGCATCCGTGCTTATCAGGGTCGAGTTGGGTACCACCGTCGGTTTGGTGGCAGCATCGGTGAGGAAATCGATGACCCTCATCACCGCCTCTGGTGGATCCTGGCGGCGCAAGGTGGTGTTGAATGCATAGCGGGCACGGGTATCGGACTTGCGGGTCTGCGTGGACTTGTGGCTGATACTGCCCTTCATGTCCAGCTTGAAAGGGCCCCAGCCCAGCGAGGCGGCCATGTCACCACCTTTGCTGGACTCACTGAAATCCTCGGCCGCCTGGCTGATGGTCAGTTCGAACTCGACCTTGCCTTCTTCAATGACAATGTTCGGGTGGGTAATGGCCGCCAGCAGCGGGACCTTCATGGACTTGCTGACGACGCCTTTGTATTCGCCCTGTTCGTTGACGATGGTCTCGTCGTAGTCGAACTGGATGGCAACCGCTTTGCCATCCTGTACGCAGACCTGCATGAGGAAGTCCGCATAGGATTTGCTCGCAGTGACCTGAGCCTGAACCATGGCTTGTAGCGGCCCGGCGATCATCCGGTCCATGGGCAAGGCGTTGATGACCGATCCGATAAGGCTGTTGTCTAGGGACATTGCTGGATTCTCTTTCTCTGTTGGATGATGCAAATACGGCCGTCAGTACGGCCGGGTGGGCGTCGTCAGCGCGTGCAAGGCTCCTGGCGACGGATATTGCCGATCTGGCGCAGGCTCAGGCCGTACTTGTCGGCCAGCAGGCTGCGTGACAGCCCTTCAGCGCTTTCTTTCTGGATTTGCAGGTTGCGCAACTGCCGCAGGAAGTGGTCCGGCTTGGGAATTTCCAGTGCCACACCGGCAAAACGCTTGATCAAGGCGTCAAGGGCTTCGCCGGGGAGTACGTCAGCGAGCTTGGTTCGCTCGCGATGCTTGGGGATGTATTTGGGCCTGCCGCCGAAGGCGCAGGTCAGTTGGTAGGCGTTTTCTATGCCGATACATTCGATCAGGGACTGCAGCGAGTGCGGTAGCTGGCTGATATCTATGGCTGTGAGATCTTGCAATTCCATGTGTGGCTCCCTCGAGGTAGATGGGGCGCGATGCTTTGATATGCCGCAATGGCGGGTCGGCGATTACCATCGGCGTTCTGTCGTTGGCATGAGCGGATTGTCAGTGAGTGACGAATACTGTCGCTAGGCGCCAAGTGGTCCAGCTGTTGTAGCCTCGGGGAGCAGGATTTGAAGGCAACGATTTCGCGCGTTGTAGGACATCGCTCTGGCGTTGCCCTACAGCCGTTGATACTCAGGGGGGCACTTTTCCGTGAGGCAACTGGGTGCCAGTACCCTCAACCGCAGGGGTAAACATGCATCAAGCTCACGTTGCGCAGGTAGGCGTGCGGCCAATCGGCCATTGTTTGAGGCAGACTGCGCCAGTCGACCACGAGGCAGAGGGCACTGAGAGATTGCTTATCGTGCCGGCCCAGCACTTTACCGGGGAAGGATCGGCGATAGAGCGCAAGGGTCTTGCCCACTGCTTCGACTTGTCCGGCGTTGGCCAAGGTTTCGTAGGCGAGCCTTGGCAACTGCGGCTGCTCGATTGTGAAATGGGCGTGGCCGGGCCTTGCGAGCAGGTGCCCGGCTGCCCTTGTTCGATGCCATAACTGTTGCCATTGGTTGCTGCCGGCGTAGTCCGCCAGTTCGCGGCCCATTTTGAGCAATTGCTCAGGTGGTATCTGGCGGATATCCAGGGCGTGGGTGGGGAGAGAGGGCAGTAACAACAGAATGAGCAGGGCGGGCTTGAGCATGGAGCCTCCAGCATGGGCGGTAGGAAGGCCAATACTTTCAGGCTTGAGGTGCCACGCTAAGCAGGAAATGCAGCGCCGAAAGCCACGGGCGTTGTATCATTGCCCCGGCTCGTTGCGAGCCATTTGCCCCCGATGTTGCAAGGAACTATCGATGACACACGTGCAGCGCCTCAAATATTCGATTCTTATCATCCTGGTGGTGCTGGGCCTCATGCTGGGCCTGTCACACCTGCAGAAGCAGGGCACCATCAGTGAACAGACTTTCCAGCTGCTGGCCATCGCCATTGCGGTGGTGGTGGTCGTGATCAACGGGATCCTGCGGCGCAAGGTCAAGCCCTGACCCGTACCGGCCGGCCAGGTATGGCCGGCCATGCGCTCAGCGTGCAGAGGGTTGCTCGAGCACGGCGCGCGCTTGCGGGTTGAGGCTGTAGCACTTGTCGTTGCCCAGGTTGATCACGCCCTCTGCGCACAGCCGCTTGAGCACCTCCCGCACACTGAGAAACGACAGCGGAATATCCAGTTGTTCCAGATGCGCGTGCACACCGCGCACGCCAATGCTGCGGCCGGAACGGCCGGCGCTGTGCAGGGCATCGATCACTTTGAGACGAATCAGGCTGGTACGCAGCCCATAGGTGCGCAGCAACTCGCGGATCTGTTCGTTGCCGACACGCTCTTCCCCGCAGGCGTCCTGTCCATTGGCCGCTTTGGCCGGGGTTCGCCCGGTCTGAAGTGAGGATTGCGGGTTGTACATGTGAATGCTCCTTTTCGTGGACTTTCCCGAAATATGGGTGCCTCACTTACTAGGACGAATGAGAACGGAGAATCTGCAGCCTTTGCGCAAAAAAAGATTCTCTGCCGGTCTCATGAAGACGAATCTGTTTCTGCTTGTGCGTAAAATTTTCATGTGGGCGTTCGTCTGATTGGGAATGATCCCAGAAGCCGAGGAGTGCCCGTGCTCTCAATTTCACGTCCCATGACCTGCGCTGGCCTTGCGGCCGCGCTGGTTGTCTCCAGCATGGCTGCGCAGGGGTTGGAACCCAAGTCTGATGCCACTGCGCAAATTCGCCGTACCAGTTTCGGCGTGCCGCATATCGTTGCCAAGGATGAGCGCGGCCTGGGTTACGGCATCGGTTATGCCTATGGCCAAGACAATCTGTGCCTGCTGGCCAATGAAGTGCTGACGGTCAACGGTGAACGTTCGCGCTTTTTTGGCGCGCAGGGCAAAACCCTCGAGCAGCGCGATAACCTGACCAGCGACCTGTTCTTCACCTGGTTCAATACGCCGACTGCGGTCAACAGCTTCCTGCAGGCCCAACCTGCTCAGGTGCGTGATTTGCTGGAGGGCTATGCCAGTGGTTTCAACCGCGCCTTGGCCGAGCGTCGTAGCCAAGGGCTGCCGGCAGAGTGCGGGGATGGTCAGTGGTTGCGGCCGATCACCAGCCTGGACCTGGTCAAGCTGACCCGCCGTCTGCTGGCTGAGGGTGGGTTGGGCCAGTTCGCCGAAGCGCTGGCGGCTGCCCGGCCGCCGCAGTTGGCGAGCCAGCAGGCAGCGCCCACGTTTGGCGAGGCACTTGCCCAGCAGCAGCGCTTCGCTTCGGAGCGCGGCAGCAACGCCGTTGCAGTGGGTGCGGAGCGTTCGGCCAACGGCCGCGGGCTGTTGCTGGCCAACCCGCATTTCCCCTGGATGGGCGGGATGCGCTTCTACCAGATGCAACTGACCATCCCTGGCCGACTGGACGTCATGGGCGCCGCACTGCCTGGCTTGCCGGTAGTGAACATCGGTTTCAACCGTCACCTGGCCTGGACCCACACGGTCGATACGTCCAAACACTTCACCCTCTATCGACTGCAACTGGACCCCAAGGATCCGACCCGCTACCTGCTCGATGGCAAGTCCCTGCCGCTGACGCGCCAGGCTGTGAGCATCACGGTCAAGGCTGAGGATGGCACGCTGAGCCAGGTGCAGCGCCAGGTCTACAGTTCGAGCTTCGGGCCGGTGGTGCAGTGGCCAGGGCGCCTGGACTGGGACAGCAAAGCGGCCCACAGCCTGCGCGACGCCAATCTGGAAAATACCCGCGTGCTGCAGCAGTGGTATCGCATCAACCGGGCCGATAGCCTGGCGGCACTGAAGGGCTCGGTCGAGCAGTTGCAGGGCATCCCCTGGGTCAATACCTTGGCCGTCGATGCCGGTGGCCAAGCGTTGTACCTTAACCAGTCGGTGGTGCCTTATGTGGACCAGCAGTTGCTGAGCCAGTGCAGCAACCCGGCGGCGCAAGGGCCGCTGGTGGTGCTCGACGGTTCGCGCAGCGCCTGCCAGTGGAAGGTCGATGCACAGGCAGCGCAGCCTGGCATCTTCCCGGCGCATCTGTTGCCCAGCCTTGCGCGCAACGATTTTGTGCAAAGCTCCAACGATCCGGCATGGATGACCAACCCCGCCCAGCCGTTGACGGGGTACTCGCCGCTGATCAGCCGCAGCGACCAGCCCTTGGGCATGCGCGGGCGCTTCGCGCTGGAGCGCCTGCAAGGCAAGGCCAAGCTGGGTGTGGAGGACCTGCAGCGGATGGTGATGGATGATGAGGTCTACCTGGCCAGCCTGGTGCTTCCAGACTTGTTGCAATGGTGCAAAGGCGCTGAGGCCGATTTGCAGGCGCTATGTGCGAGCCTGGCGAGCTGGGATGGCAAGGCTGACCTGAACAGTGGCATTGGCCTGGTGCACTTCCAGAACATCGTCGACGCCTTGGCCAGGTATCCGCAAAGCTGGCGTGTGGCCTTCGACCCGGCAGACCCACAACACACGCCGCGTGGGTTGGCAGTGGAGCAGGCGGCGGTGCGCAAGTTGCTGCGCGAAGCGGCGCTGGCCTCACTGCAGCAGGTAGCCAAAGCCGGCGTTGCTGAAGACAGCCGTTGGGGGCAGATCCAGCAGGCGGCCGATGGCACACCGGTGCCGGGCGGCCCGCAGGGCTTGGGGGTGTATAACGCGATCTACAGCGTCCCGCATGGGCCGGGCAAGCGGCTGGTGGTCAGTGGCACCAGTTACTTGCAACTGGTCAGCTTCACCGATAAGGGGCCCCAGGCGCGCGGGTTGTTGGCCTTCTCGCAGTCCAGCGAAGCCGCATCGGCGCATGCGAGCGACCAGACCAAAGCGTTCTCGGCCAAGCAGTTGGCGCCCATCCCGTTCACCGAGGCGCAAATCAAGGCTGACCCCGAGTATCGGCAGTATGTGGTCAGTGAGCGGGACAAGGGGGCAGTGGCGAGCCAGCCTTAAGTTACAAACCTGTACCGGCCTCATCGCCGGCAAACCGGCCCACAGGTATCAAGGATAGTGGCGTACCTGTAGGCGCCGGCTTGCCGGCGATGAGGCCGGTACGGCGAAGCTACCAGTTTCAGGAAAACTCGAACGGCTCCAGCTGAAAGCCCTGCGCATCCACCTGCAGGGTCCAGCCGCGACGGTCCCAATCGCCCAGCACGATGCGCCGCGCAGGCTCCCCGTTCACCACCAGCTTGTGGATCGCCGGCCGGTGAGTGTGGCCATGCACCAGCGTTTTCACGCCATGTGCCGCCATCACCGCTGGCACTTCTTCTGGTGTGACATCGACAATTTCGGTGGCCTTCATGCGCGTCTGTGCACGGCTTTCGTTACGCAGCTTGCGCGCCAGCTTTTGCCGGGTGGCAAGCGGCAAGTGCCGCAGAATCCACAGGCTCAACGGGTTGCGCAGATAACGGCGCATTTTCATGTAACCGATGTCGCGGGTGCACAGGGTGTCGCCATGCATCAGCAAAACCTGCTCGCCGCCCAGGCTGATCACGCAGGGGTCGGCCAGCAGGGTGCAGCCGGCGGCCTTGCAGAAAGCCTCGCCAATCAGGAAGTCACGGTTGCCGTGCATCAGGTACACGGCGGTGCCGCTGTCGCTCAGCTGGCGCACGGCCTGGCAGATCGACTGCTGGAACGGCGTCATGGCATCGTCGCCGATCCAGGCTTCGAAGAAGTCGCCGAGGATGTACAGCGCCTTGGCATGGCGTGCGCGGCCGTCGAGCAGATCAAGAAACGCCCGGGTAATGTCCGGGCGTTCTTCTTGCAGGTGCAGATCAGAGATCAGCAGTATCACTCAACGATCTCGGCTTTCTCGATGATCACGTCGTCTTTTGGTACGTCCTGGTGGCCAGCCTTGGAACCGGTGGCGACCTTTTCGATGGCGTCGACGATTTCACGGCCTTCGGTCACTTCGCCGAATACCGCGTAGCCCCAGCCCTGGGTGTTCTTGCCGCTGTGGTTGAGGAAGTCGTTGTCGGAGGCGTTGATGAAGAACTGGGCCGAGGCGGAGTGCGGCTCCATGGTGCGGGCCATGGCGATGCTGTACTTGGTGTTCTTCAGGCCGTTGTCAGCTTCGTTCTGGATGCTGGCGCGGGTTTTCTTCTGGCTCATGCCCGGCTCGAAGCCGCCGCCCTGGATCATGAAACCCTTGATCACACGGTGGAACACGGTGCCATCGTAGTGACCGTCCTTGACGTACTGAACGAAGTTTTCCGTGGTGAGCGGCGCTTTCTCGGCGTCCAGTTGCAGGACGATAACGCCGTGGTTGGTGGTCAGTTTGACTTTGGACATGCTGGAATTCGCTCTTTCAAGGCATTCGGGAATTAGGGTGCGCAGTGCGCCTGTAGTCACCTGACGCAGGATCGGGCGACCGCGACACATGGCGCGCACTGGCCATTTTGCCAGGCCGCGACAAAAAGCTGCGATAAATCACGGCAGTTTGTCCGAGCCCGGCTGTCAGCAGCTTGACTGCTTCGGCTATGATAGGCCCTTTGATTCAATCGGCCTACCCAGGCCGGACACGTGCATTCAAGGATCCTATGAGCAAGCCCACTGCCGACAACGCGCCCAACGCCGCTGCCAAAGGCGCCCCCGCCGTCCCTGCGAACTTCCTGCGGCCGATCATCCAGGCCGACCTGGACTCGGGCAAGCACAGCAGCATCGTCACTCGTTTTCCGCCGGAGCCCAATGGCTACCTGCACATCGGCCATGCCAAGTCGATCTGCGTCAACTTCGGCCTGGCCAAGGAGTTCGGCGGCGTCTGTCACCTGCGCTTCGACGACACCAACCCGGCCAAGGAAGACCAGGAGTACATCGATGCCATTCAGCGCGACGTCAAATGGCTGGGCTTCGACTGGGCCGGCGACGTGCGTTATGCCTCGAACTACTTTGACCAGCTGCACGACTGGGCCGTTGAACTGATCAAGCGTGGCAAGGCCTATGTCTGTGACCTGACCCCTGATCAGGCCAAGGCCTACCGTGGCAGCCTGACCGAGCCAGGCCAGAACAGCCCGTTCCGTGAGCGCAGCGTCGAAGAGAACCTCGACCTGTTCGCGCGCATGAAGGCCGGCGAGTTCAAGGATGGCGAGCGCGTGCTGCGCGCCAAGATCGACATGGCCTCGCCGAACATGAACCTGCGCGACCCGATCCTGTACCGCATCCGTCATGCCCACCACCACCAGACCGGTGACAAGTGGTGCATCTACCCCAACTACGACTTCACCCATGGTCAGTCCGATGCCATCGAAGGCATCACCCACTCGATCTGCACCCTGGAGTTCGAAGGCCATCGGCCGCTGTACGACTGGTTCCTGGACAACCTGCCGGTACCGGCGCATCCGCGTCAGTACGAGTTCAGCCGCCTGAACCTGAACTACACCATCACCTCCAAGCGCAAGCTCAAGCAGTTGGTCGACGAGAAGCACGTCAGCGCCTGGGACGACCCGCGTATGTCGACCCTGTCGGGCTTCCGTCGTCGCGGTTACACCCCGGCCTCGATCCGCAACTTCTGCGAGATGGTCGGTACCAACCGCTCCGACGGTGTTGTCGACATGTCGATGCTCGAATTCAGTATCCGTGACGACCTCGACCGCACCGCGCCGCGCGCCATGTGCGTACTGCGCCCGCTGAAAGTGGTCATCACCAACTACCCTGAAGGCCAGGTCGAGCAGCTTGAACTGCCGCGCCATCCCAAAGAAGACATGGGCGTACGCGTACTGCCCTTCGCCCGCGAACTGTACATCGACCGCGACGACTTCATGGAAGAACCGCCAAAGGGCTACAAGCGCCTGGAACCGGCCGGTGAAGTGCGCCTGCGCGGCAGCTACGTGATCCGCGCCGACGAAGCGGTCAAGGACGCCGAGGGCAACATCGTCGAGCTGCGCTGCTCCTACGACCCGGACACACTGGGCAAGAACCCCGAGGGCCGCAAGGTCAAGGGCGTGATCCACTGGGTGCCGGCAGACGCCAGTGTCGAGTGCGAAGTGCGCCTGTACGACCGCCTGTTCCGCTCGCCGAACCCGGAAAAGGCCGAGGAGGGCGCCAGCTTCCTCGACAACATCAACCCGGACTCGCTGCAAGTGCTGACCGGCTGCCGTGCCGAGCCGTCGCTGGGCCAGGCGCAGCCTGAAGACCGCTTCCAGTTCGAGCGCGAAGGCTACTTCTGCGCCGACCTCAAGGACAGCCAGCCGGGCCGCCCGGTGTTCAACCGCACCGTCACCCTGCGTGACTCCTGGGGCAGCTAAGGAACCACCGTGCTTACCATTTACAACACGCTGAGCAAAACCAAGGAAGTCTTCAAGCCGCTCGATGGCAACAAGGTGCGCATGTATGTGTGCGGCATGACCGTGTACGACTACTGCCACCTTGGCCATGGCCGCAGCATGGTGGCCTTCGACCTGGTCACGCGCTGGCTGCGCAAGAGCGGCTATGAGCTGACCTACGTGCGCAACATCACCGACATCGACGACAAGATCATCAATCGGGCCAACGAGAACGGCGAAACGTTCGACGCGCTGACGGCCCGCATGATCGATGCGATGCATGAGGACGAACGGCGCCTGAACATCCTCAAGCCGGACCAGGAACCGCGTGCCACCGACCATATCGCCGGCATGCACGCGATGATCCAGACCCTGATCGACAAGGGCTACGCCTACGCGCCGGGCAATGGCGACGTGTACTACCGGGTCGGCAAGTTCGTCGGCTATGGCAAGCTGTCGCGCAAGAAGATCGAGGACCTGCGCATCGGTGCCCGCATCGAGGTCGACGAGGCCAAGCAGGACCCGCTCGACTTCGTGCTGTGGAAGGGCGTCAAGCCGGGCGAACCGTACTGGGATTCGCCCTGGGGCCCTGGCCGTCCGGGCTGGCACATCGAGTGCTCGGTGATGTCCACCTGCTGCCTGGGCGAGAGCTTCGACATCCACGGTGGCGGCAGCGACCTGGAGTTCCCGCACCACGAGAACGAAATCGCCCAGAGTGAAGCGGCGACCGGCAAGCAGTACGCCAACGCCTGGATGCACTGCGGCATGATCCGCATCAATGGCGAGAAGATGTCCAAGTCATTGAACAACTTCTTCACTATCCGTGACGTGCTTGACGTGTATCACCCGGAGGTGGTGCGCTACCTGCTGGTGGCCAGCCACTACCGCAGTGCCATCAACTACTCCGAAGACAGCCTGCGTGATGTCAAGGGCGCCCTGGAGCGCTTCTATCACGCGCTGCGTGGCTTGCCACGTGTGGCGGCCAAGGGTGGTGAGGCATTCGTCGAGCGCTTCAGCGTGGCGATGAACGACGACTTCGGCACCCCCGAAGCCTGCGCTGTGCTGTTCGACCTGGTGCGCGAAATCAACCGCCTGCGCGACAGCGACCCGGATGCGGCTGCCGGCCTGGCCGGTCGCCTGCGTGAGCTGGGTGATGTGCTGGGTGTACTGCAGCTGGAGGCCGATGACTTCCTGCGTGCGGGGGCTGAGGGCAAGGTCGATGCGGCTGAAGTGGAAGCGCTGATCCAGGCGCGCCTGCAGGCGCGTGCCGACAAGAACTGGGCAGAATCCGACCGTATCCGCGACCAGCTGACCGCCATGGGTGTGGTGCTGGAGGACAGCAAGGGCGCGACTACCTGGCGTCTGGCTGACTGATGATGTGAAGGGGCCGCTTTGCGGCCCCATCGCCGGCAAGCCGGCTCCCACAGGTATTGCGCAGGGCTTGAAGGTTGCGCGGTCGTGAGAGCCGGCAAGCCGGCGACAGGTATTGCACAGGGCTTGAAGGTTGCGCGGTCGTGGTGAGAGCCGGCAAGCCGGCGACAGGTATTACGCAGGGCTTGAAGGTTGCGCGGTCGTAGTGAGAGCCGGCAAGCCGGCGACAGGTATTGCGCAGGGCTTGAAGGTTGCACTGTCGTGGTGGGAGCCGGCTTGCCGGCGACAGGTATTGCGCAGGGCTTGAAGGTTGTGCTGTCGTGGTGGGAGCCGGCTTGCCGGCGATGGGCTGCATAGCAGCCCCCGCTTTTACCTGGGCAACCCCGCCAACGCGCAATGCAACACCAGCTTAGCCCCACCCAGCTCACTGTCACCCACCTCCAGCCCAAACCCATGCAGGTCGACGATCGCCGCAACGATCGACAAACCCAGCCCGAACCCCGGGTGGCGGTGGCCTTCCTCGCTGCGATAAAAGCGCTTCAGCACGGCAGTGCGCTCTTCTTCCGCAATCCCAGGCCCACTGTCCTCGATAGCGATATGTACGCCTGCTTCGTCCTGCGTAGCCGTAATGGCCACCTGGCCACCTTCTGGCGTGAACTTGATGGCATTGCCCACCAGGTTGGCCAGCGCTTCGAACAGCAATTCACGGTCCCCATGCAGCGCCGGCAAGTGCTCAGGCTGTTGCAGGTGCAGGCGGATACCGCCATCTTCGGCCAGGGGCAGGTAGAAATCGTGCAACTCCACCAGAAGCTCACGCGGGTCCAGCTGAACGAAGCCGGCGCGGCGCTGGCGATCTTCCAGTTCACTGATGCGCAACAGGCCGCGAAAACGTGCCATCAGGGTATCGGTTTCGCCGATGGCCTGGTCCAGTGCCTCGGCTTGTGCCGAGTCCAGCCCGGTCTGCTGGCGGATGCGGTACAGCTGCGCACGCAGGCGGGTGAGTGGTGTGCGCAGGTCGTGGGCAATGTTGTCGCACACGCCCTTGACCTCATGCATCAGCCGTTCTATCCGGTCAAGCATGGCGTTGACGATGGCTGCCAGCATGTCCAGCTCGTCGCGCCGGGCCGACAGCGGCAGGCGGTGGGTGAGGTCGCCGGCGACGATCAGCTCTGCCTGCGCCTGAATGGCCCGAATGCGTTTCAAAGGTCTGCGGCGCAGCAGGTACCAGCCGGCGAAGCCTGGGATCAGGGTCAGCGAGATGCCCCATAGCAAGGCGTGCAGGATGATGCGTGTCACCACGAACAACGAGCCGTTGTCGCGCAGCAGTACCAGCCAGCGGCCGTCCTGAACCTTGATTGCCACCGCGTCGCAGCTGTCACGCGGCATGTGCGGGTCATCGGCGTCCAGGCACCGCTCGAGTTCATGCACCTTGCCGTCCAGGCCGAGTTCCGGCGGAATTGCACGGATACGCCCGCCGATCGGGTTGAGCTGGGCGTCGAACAGGCCGTAGGCATCAAATGCGCGCTCCTCGAACGCCTGGCTGGCGATCAGCGCGTCGTCCAGCTGCTTGCCGCTCATGTGCGCGAACAGGTGCTGGCGCTGCAGCATGGAGTGGCGGGTCAGCTTGTTCAGGTAGCTGGAAACCTCGAAGTACAGCACCCCCATGAGGATGCTGCTCCAGGCCACGAAGAGGAAGCTGTACAGCGCCAGCAGGCGGCTGGTCGAGGAACTCCAGCCCTTAGACGGGTTCAGCAATGGCATAGCCGGAGCCCCGTACGGTACGGATCAGCGGCGACTGCCCGGGGGCATCGATCTTCTTGCGCAGCCGGCCGATATGCACATCGATCAGGTTGGTGCCAGGGTCGAAGTGGTAGCCCCAGACTTCCTCGAAGATCATCATCCGCGTGATCACCTGGCCGCTATGGCGCATCAGGTACTCCAGCAGTTTGTACTCGGTGGGCAGCAGGTTGAGCGTCTGTTCGCCGCGGCGGGCCTCATGGCTGATCAGGTCCAGTTGCAGGTCGGCGACCTGCAGTCGGGTCTGGGTCATCGGCACGCTATTGCGCCGCAACAGCACTTCCACCCGTGCGGCCATCTCGTCGGAGGCGAATGGCTTGGTCAGGTAGTCGTCGCCACCGGCACGCAGGCCTCGCACACGCTCGTCGACGTCGGATAGCGCGCTGATCATCAGGATGGGCGTTGCGATTTTCAGGTTGCGCAGGGTGGTGACGATGGTCAGGCCATCGACCTCAGGCAGCATGCGGTCCAGGGTGATCAGGTCGTAGCCGCCGCCGATGGCCTTGGCCAGGCCTTCACGGCCATTGTCAGCCCAATCCACTTCCAGACCGTGGCTGGTGAGTTCGGCGACGATTTCCTGGCCGGTGACGGCGTCGTCTTCGATGGTCAGTACGCGTGGCATGCTGGTTCCTGGGCGTCTAGTGGAGGCTTGATTGTGCCAAAGAATAGACTGCCGGGAATTTAAGAAAAATTCATCTGGCTGCAGTTCGTTTGCTGCGGGGCAAACTGTCTTGCTCAACGTCTAAAGATGACGCAATCCCTGTGGGCCGGCTTGCCGGCGATGGGGCCGGAACGCTCAGCCAAAAAAAGGGGCATGCCAGCGTCTGGCATGCCCCGTGGTTCAGCGTGGCGCGATGGCTCAGGCGACCTTGACGATCCAGCCCGCCGGCGCTTCGACGTCGCCGCTCTGAATACCGGTCAGCTCGTTGTAGAGCTTCTGGGTGACCGGGCCGACCTTTTCCAGGTCGTGGAACACGTGCAGCTTGCCGTTGTACTCGATGCCACCGATCGGGGTGATCACTGCGGCGGTACCGCATGCACCGGCTTCGATGAAGCGGTCGAGCTTGTTGATTTCGACATCGCCTTCGATCACCTTCAGGCCCAGGCGCGAGGACGCCAGTTCCATCAGCGACAGGCGGGTGATGCCTGGCAGTACCGAGGCCGATTTCGGCGTGATGAATTCGTTGTTGGCGGTGATGCCGAAGAAGTTGGCCGAACCGACTTCCTCGATCTTGGTGTGGGTCAGCGGATCGAGGTAGATGGCGTCGGCAAAGTTGGCCTTCTTGGCTTCAGCGCCTGGCTGCAGGCTTGCCGCATAGTTGCCGCCGACCTTGGCGGCGCCGGTGCCTTGCGGGGCGGCGCGGTCAAAGCTGGAAATCTGGAAGTTGTGCGGTTTCATGCCGCCTTTGAAGTACGAGCCAACCGGGATGGCGAATACCGAGAAGATGAACTCGGGGGCGGTGCGCACGCCGATATTGTCGCCGGTGCCGATCACGAACGGGCGCAGGTACAGGGCACCCTTGCCGTGTGGCGGGACGAACTTCTCGTTGGCCTTGACCACTTGCTTGCAGGCCTCGATGAACACATCGGTCGGCACGTGCGGCATCAGCAGGCGGGCGCAGCTGCGCTGCATGCGGGCGGCGTTCTGGTCAGGGCGGAACAGGTTGATCGAGCCGTCCTTGCAGCGGTAGGCCTTCAGGCCTTCGAAGCATTGCTGGCCATAGTGCAGGGCAGTGGAGCCTTCACTGATGTGCAGCACGTTGTCTTCGGTCAGGGTGCCTTTGTCCCACTCACCATTGCGCCACACGGACAGGTAGCGCTTGTCGGTCTTGATGTAGTCGAAACCCAGCTTGTCCCAGTTAATGCTTTCGTTACTCATGACACCCTCGATTGTCTTGCAAGTGCCCGATCGCTCAGGCTGCTGTTATATGCGCACCTCGCCACGATAATACATCCGCCGCGGATCGGGAACGGCCAGTCACGAATTGGATGGGGCGGGGGCTGGCGATGGGTTCGCTATGCCCTTGAGACCGATCAGGGCAAGCACATGCGCCATGTGCCTCCCTCCAGCGCTACCGCCCGGCACCAAGCCGCCTGTTCCAATCCCCGCCGTGGCTACGCTCACACGCCTCTTCGCTGTCAAAGCGCACATGCCATGCCGGGTGATCCAGCCTTATACCTGCCTCGTCCAGCGCCTGGGCCGTCAGCTTGAGCATGCGTGCCTTCGCATCACCCGCCAGCGCTGCGGCCTTGTCCACCTCGCGCTCGAAGACCCACGTAACGCGCAAGCTGGCAGGGAACTGATCAGGGTCCAGGCGATGTGTCAGCCAACTGAACCCGACGATTTGCGCCTTTGCCGTTTCGCAGGCGTCGGTCAGGCACGCCACCAGTTCCCGCTCAAGGCGCGCCAGCTCGCGTTTGCCCAATGCTTTCATTGCGCGGCCTCGTCATCGATCTGCTGGCAGAAACGCAACAGGTTACCGAACGGGTCGCGTATCTGCATCTGCAGGCCCCAGTCGACGCGCTCGGCCTGTGGGCGGGCGTAACCATACTGTTTGTCGAGCAGTTCACGTTCCAGCGCCAGCAGTTCGTCGGTACGGGCAAACACCGTCGAGCCTGGGCACGCGTCGCCGTGATGCTCGCTCAGGTGCAGGACCAGGCCTTCGCGATGGATTTGCGCATACAAAGGCAGGTCCGGGCTGAAGCGGTGCTCCCAGTCCAGGGTGAAGCCGAGGAAGTCGAGGTAGAACTCCTTGGCCTTTTCGACCGAGAAAATGCGCAGGATGGGGATGGCAGGGGCGAGAGGCATGGCGGTTCCTTGGCCGTGGGCGGTACTTGACTGGATTGCCAGTCTACTGATTGTCACGGCGGACTGTCTTGTTCGCGGCGCAATACCCTGGCTGATTCGAGCACCGAAACAGGGCTGGCGAGTGCCCTCGTGTCGTGCGTCATGACCCGGCATGCCCCACGCCAGAGCCTCGCGCAATATATTTCATGTGGCTTCACCTGCGTAGTTGGCCCGCAAACTGCTATATCCCAGCCAATCGAATTTGATCGAGTGGTCAAGCCTGCAGCACGTCAGTGCGCGGCGGTGATCCTTTTAACGGCCGCCAGGCCGTGGATATCAGGGGCTATAGGATGTTGCTGGCCGAGCGCGTCGAACAATCTGAACAGGATGCAGGCTGGAGTGCCCACCTGCAGTTGCGCTTTGTCGAGTGTGGTGGTGTGACTCGTCTTGGTGCGCGCCGTCATTTCGGCCCGCTTTTGGTGCAGCGGCCGTTCTACCCGGAAGGTGCGCCGTGCCACGTCTATGTGCTGCACCCGCCAGGGGGCATCGTTGCCGGTGACCGCCTGGAACTGGATATTCAGCTAGAGCCTGGCAGCCATGCATTGCTGACCATGCCCGGCGCCAGCAAGTTTTATCGAAGTATCGGCCCAACCGCGTGGCTGACCCAACGTTTCCATCTGCAAGCGGGCAGCACCCTGGAGTGGCTGCCCCAGGACAGCATTTTCTTTTCCGGTGCTCGCGCCAGCCTCGACAGCCGCTTCACCCTTGAGCCCGGTGCCCGCCTGCTGGCTTGGGAAACGCTGTGCCTGGGCCGCCCGGTGATGGGCGAGCGATTCGATCAGGGCGCGCTGGACAGCCGTCTGAGCATCGAGTTGCCCGATGACCCTGGCTTGTCCGAACGCCTGCGCATCACCGGTGGCCAGCTCGACAAGCTCGGCGGCCACCCGTTGCTCGCCACCTTCTGTGCGTCCCCGGCAGACCCATCCGTGCTGGAAAGGGTGCGGCCTCTGCTCGAGGAACTGAAAACGCCCGCCGGCGCCACCTTGCTGGGTTCGCTGCTGGTGATTCGCCTGCTGGACCACGACAACCAACATCTGCAACACACCCTGCAGCGCCTCTGGCACGTGCTGCGGCCGGCCGTTCTCGGCCTGCCGGCGTGCCCGCCGCGCATCTGGGCCACCTGAGAGAGCGCCATGGAGCTGACCCCGAGAGAGAAAGACAAACTGCTGCTGTTCACCGCCGCACTGTTGGCGGAACGGCGCCTGGCCCGTGGCCTGAAGCTCAACTACCCGGAGGCGGTGGCGCTGATCAGTGCCGCCGTGCTCGAAGGCGCCCGTGATGGCCGCACGGTAGCCGAGCTGATGAGCCTGGGCCGCGAAGTGATCGGCCGCGATCAGGTCATGGACGGTGTTCCCGAGATGCTCCATGACGTGCAGGTCGAAGCCACCTTCCCTGACGGTACCAAGCTGGTGACCGTACATGACCCCATCGTCTGACCTGGCCGAGGAGCCCAGCATGATCCCAGGTGAAATCCAGGTCGCCGCCGGCGACATCGAACTCAACGTCGGCCGTGCAACGGTCAGTGTCAAAGTGGCCAATCATGGCGACCGGCCGGTGCAGGTGGGCTCTCATTACCATTTTTACGAGGTCAACGAGGCACTGGTGTTCGACCGCGAGCCTAGCCGCGGCTTTCGCCTCGACATCCCGGCCGGCACTGCCGTGCGCTTCGAGCCGGGCCAGGCGCGTACCGTGCAATTGGTAGCCTACGCCGGCAAGCGCGAGGTGTATGGCTTTCAGGGCAAAGTGATGGGCGCACTGGAGGGCCAGGCATGAGCCGCATTTCGCGTCGGGCCTATGCCGACATGTTCGGCCCTACCGTTGGCGACCGCGTGCGCCTGGCCGACACTGCCCTGTGGGTGGAGGTCGAGAAGGACTTCACGGTTTACGGCGAAGAGGTCAAGTTCGGCGGTGGCAAGGTCATCCGCGACGGCATGGGGCAGGGCCAGATGCTTGCAGCCCAGGCCATGGACCTGGTGCTGACCAACGCCCTGATCATCGACCACTGGGGCATCGTGAAAGCCGATATCGGCGTCAAGCACGGGCGCATCGCTGCCATCGGCAAGGCCGGCAACCCTGACGTGCAACCGGGCGTCACCGTGCCGGTCGGCCCGGGCACCGAAGTGATCGCGGCCGAAGGCAAGATCGTCACCGCCGGGGGCATCGATTCGCACATTCACTTCATCTGCCCGCAACAGGTGGAAGAGGCGCTGACCAGTGGCGTCACCACGTTCATCGGCGGCGGCACCGGGCCGGCCACCGGTACCAACGCCACCACCTGCACCCCGGGGCCCTGGTACCTTGCGCGCATGCTCCAGGCGGCCGACAGCCTGCCGATCAACATCGGCCTGCTGGGCAAGGGCAATGCTTCGCGACCTGAAGCGCTGCGCGAGCAGATCGCTGCAGGCGCGGTGGGCCTGAAGCTGCACGAGGATTGGGGGTCTACCCCGGCAGCCATCGACTGCTGCCTGAGCGTCGCCGAGGAAATGGACATCCAGGTGGCGATCCACACCGATACCCTCAACGAATCCGGTTGCATTGAAGACACCCTGGCCGCCATCGGTGATCGCACCATCCATACCTTCCACACCGAAGGGGCCGGCGGCGGCCATGCACCCGACATCATTCGCGCGGCGGGGCAGGCTAACGTGCTGCCGTCCTCGACCAACCCGACCCTGCCCTATACGGTCAACACCGTCGATGAACACCTCGACATGCTGATGGTCTGCCACCACCTGGACCCGAGCATCGCCGAGGACGTGGCGTTCGCCGAATCGCGCATCCGCCGTGAAACCATCGCCGCCGAGGACATCCTGCACGACATGGGCGCCTTCGCCATGACCTCGTCCGACTCCCAGGCCATGGGCCGCGTCGGCGAGGTGGTGCTGCGCACCTGGCAAGTCGCCCACCAGATGAAAGTGCGCCGCGGCCCGCTGGCGCCGGACAGCAGCTACAGCGACAACTTCCGGGTCAAGCGCTACATCGCCAAATACACCCTCAACCCTGCGCTCACCCATGGTATCGCCCATGAGGTGGGTTCGGTGGAGGTGGGCAAGCTGGCTGACCTGGTGCTGTGGTCGCCGGCTTTCTTCGCGGTCAAGCCGGCGCTGGTCATCAAGGGCGGGATGATCGTCACAGCGCCCATGGGCGACATCAATGGCTCGATTCCGACGCCACAACCAGTGCATTACCGGCCTATGTTCGGCGCGCTCGGTGCGGCCCGCCATGCCACGCGCATGACCTTCCTGCCCCAGGCCGCCATGGACCGTGGCCTGGCCCAGGAACTGGGTTTGCAGAGCCTGATCGGTGTGGCCCACGGCTGCCGCCGGGTGCGCAAGGCCGACATGGTCCACAACACATTGCAACCGGTGATCGAAGTCGATTCGCAGACCTACCAGGTGCGCGCCGACGGCGAACTGCTGGTTTGCGAGCCGGCCAGCGAACTGCCGCTGGCCCAGCGTTATTTCCTGTTCTGAAGGAGCGAAGATGATTGTCCTGAACCGCCGGATCGATGCATCCGACACTATCACCGGCACCGTTACCCTGGACGTCGACAGCCGTATCAAGAGCCGCCTGCGCGTAACCCTCGACGATGGCCGCGAGGCCGGCCTGATGCTCGAACGCGGCCACCTGCTGCGCGGTGGCGAACTGCTGGCCGACGCCGCCGGCAGCCAGGTGGTGCGCGTACTCGCAGCGCCCGAGGCAGTATCGACCGTGCGTTGCAGCGACCCGCACCTGCTGGCGCGTGCCGCGTACCATCTGGGCAACCGCCACGTCCCCCTGCAGATCGAGCCGGGCCTGCTGCGTTACCAGCACGACCACGTACTCGACGACATGCTGCGCGGCCTGGGCCTGACGGTCGAGGCCGAGCAGGCGCCGTTCGAGCCGGAAGCCGGTGCCTACCAGAGCGCACCGCATAGCCACAGCCACAGCCATGCGCATGATCACCCCTTCGTGCGCCTGCCAGCCCACTCCTGAACTGCCCCTTGGAGCCCACAATGAAAAAAACGCTCGCCCTTGCCCTGCTGCTGGTTGCGCTGCCGGCCTTCGCCCACCCGGGCCATGACAGCAACCCGCTGCACGATGGCCTGCTGCATC
>NZ_MOMO01000092.1:0-13884 GCF_009933855.1 Pseudomonas sp. SG-MS2
TCATCGTCAAGATTCATTTCGCAAAACCCCTATCTGCGCAAGCAGGTAGGGGTTTTGTCTTTTCTGGCTGTTACAGATCCCGGACTCGGCGGCTAGCCGTGATATCGTTCCCCATCAGCCCGAACTGCCTTCCAGAGAACCATCAATGGCCAACCCGACTTCACTCCATCCCGGCTTCATGATCGTGCACGGCAATCGCCTGGACGACTTGCGCAGCCTGGTGGTGAGCTGGATGCGGCGCTATCCGCTGGCCCCCCTGGAAAACGAAATCGCCCTGGTACAAAGCAATGGCATCGCCCAGTGGCTCAAGCTGGCCTTGGCCGAGGACCCGCTCGAAGATGACCAGGGTGGTTGTGGGATCGCTGCTGCCATCGAAGTGCAGTTGCCGGGCAGCTTCATGTGGCAGCTGTACAGAAAAGTCCTCGGGCGTGACGAGATTCCAGAGGTTTCCTTGCTCGACAAGGCCCCGCTGACCTGGCGACTCATGCGTTTGCTGCCAGCGCTGATCGAGCGCACGCATTTCGAACCGTTGCGACGCTTCCTCACCGACGACGGTGATCTACGCAAACGCTATCAGCTGGCAGAGCGCCTGGCTGACCTGTTCGACCAGTATCAGGTCTATCGTGCCGACTGGCTCAAGGACTGGGCTGCCGGCCAGCACGTCCTCAATACGGCCCGTGGCGAACGCAAACCCCTGGCACCTGGCAACCGCTGGCAGGCCGAGCTGTGGCGGGCCTTGCTCGAGGATGTAGGTGAACAAGGCATGGCCCAGAGCCGTGCAGGGGTGCACCAGCGATTCATCGAGCGGATCAACAGCCTTGAGCAACCCCCTGCGGGTCTGCCTTCACGGGTAATCGTATTCGGTATCTCATCGCTGCCTGCCCAAGCGTTGGAGGCACTGGCAGGTCTTGCGCGGTTCAGCCAGGTATTACTGTGTGTGCACAACCCTTGTCGCCATCACTGGGCGGACATCGTCGCCGACAAGGACCTGCTGCGCCACCAGTACAAGCGCCAGCAGCGCAAGCAGGGCATGCCCGTGCAGTTGGATGACGAGTCCTTGCACCAGCACGCCCACCCCTTGCTGGCCGCCTGGGGCAAACAGGGCCGCGACTACATCAACCTGCTCGACAGTTATGATGACCCAGGCAGCTACCAGGGCGCATTCAGCGATGGACGCATCGACCTGTTCAGCGAAAGCGAGCCGGCAACACTGCTCAAGCAGCTGCAGGACGATATCCTCGAACTGCGCCCGCTTGCCGAAACCCGTGAGCTGTGGCCTGAGGTCGATCTGGCGCAAGACCGCTCCGTGCGCTTCCACATCGCCCACAGCCCACAACGCGAAGTAGAGATCCTGCACGACCAATTGTTGGCCCGCTTCAGTGCCGACCCCACCCTGCGCCCGCGTGACATCATTGTCATGCTCCCGGCAATCGACAACTATGCACCGCATATCCGTGCCGTTTTCGGCCAGCTACAGCGCAACGACCCGCGTTACATACCCTTCACCCTGACCGATCAGGGCCAGCGCGGGCGTGATCCATTGTTGATTGCCCTGGAGCATCTGCTCAAGCTGCCAGACAGCCGTTTCGCCGTCAGCGAAGTGCTCGATCTGCTGGACGTACCGGCTGTACGAGCGCGTTTCGGGATCCGCGAAAGCGACCTGCCCACGCTGCACCGCTGGATCGAGGGCGCCGGTATCCGTTGGGGGCTCAATGCCGAGCAGCGAGCGTCCCTGGGCCTGCCCGAAGGGCTGGAGCAGAACAGCTGGCGGTTCGGCCTGCGGCGTATGCTGTTGGGTTATGCCGTCGGTATGGGGGAGGGCTGTGACGGTATCGAACCTTACGACGAAATCGGCGGCTTGGATGCTGCGCTGATCGGCCCGTTGGTGGCCTTGCTCGACGCCCTCGATGTGGCCAACCATGCCCTCTCTCAGCCAGCCACTGCGGCCCAGTGGGGCGAGCGACTGAACGCACTGTTGCAAGTGTTCTTCCTGGCAGAAGGCGAGCACGACGAATTCCTGCTCATGCAACTGCAGGAGCTGCGCGATAGCTGGCTACAGGTGTGCGAGACCGTAGGCTTGCAGGACTTGTTGCCCCTCACGGTCATACGCGAGGCGTGGTTGTCGGGCCTGGATCAGGGCAAGCTGTCCCAGCGTTTTCTTGCAGGTTCGGTAAACTTCTGCACCCTCATGCCGATGCGTGCCATCCCGTTTAGAGTGGTCTGCCTGCTTGGCATGAACGATGGCGATTACCCGCGCGCCCAGCAGCCGCTGGACTTCGACCTGATGGCCAGTGACTACCGCCCCGGCGACCGCTCGCGCCGGGAGGATGACCGTTACCTGCTGCTCGAAGCGTTGTTGTCCGCGCGCGATCAGCTGTACATCAGCTGGGTCGGCCGGAGCATCCGCGATAATAGCGAGCGCCCGGCATCCGTGCTCATAGGCCAACTGCGCGATCACCTGGCGGCAGGTTGGCGGCTGGCCGGTGGCAGCGACAGCCAGCAAGCGGGCGAGCAGTTGTTGCATGCGTTGACTCAAGAGCACCCGCTGCAGCCCTTCAGCCCGCGTTATTTCCAGAAAGGCAGCGCGTTGTTCAGTTATGCCCATGAATGGCAGCTGCTGCACCAAGTCTGCGATGAGGCTAAACAGGCGGATGTTGGCCTGCCGGCTTACAGCAGCGATGAAGCCCTGACCCTTACGCAACTGCAGGACTTTCTGCGTCATCCGGTGCGTCACTTCTTCAGCCAGCGCCTGAAAGTGTTCTTCGAGGCGCTGGAGGCGCCGACGCCGGATGAGGAGCCGTTTGTCCTCGATGCCTTGCAGCGCTATAGCGCCAGTGAAAGCCTGCTCGGCGCGGCGCTGGCCGAGCCGGAAAACGCCGAGCAGGCGCTGCAAGCCCAGGCGCGCCGGCTGCAGGCGTGCGGCATGCTGCCGTTGGCCGGGTTCGGCGAGCTTCTGCAGGCAGAGCTGATCCAGCCGCTGCCCGATCTGCTGCAACGCCATCGCCAATTGTTGCAGCGCTGGCCCAACGTGGTCGAGGGCGCACTGCCGATCCATTTCGAGCATGGCAGCCATCGCCTGGAGGGTTGGCTTGGCCGGGTGTATCAGGCCGATGACCAAAGCCTGTTGAGCATCACCACGGTGCCCAACACCATCAGCGCCGGGCGTAACAGCCTCAAGTGGCACCGGCTGATCGCCAGTTGGGTCATGCACCTGGCGGCGTGCGCCGAAGGCTATCCGCTGCATAGCGCCCTGTTGGCCAGCGACATCACCCTGCTGCTCGCGCCACTGCCACAACACGAAGCTGCCGAGCAGCTCGGCCATCTGCTGGTGTCACGCCAGGCCGCAATGAATGCGCCGCTGCCGGTCGCCGCCAAGACAGCGTTCGCCTGGCTGGCCCAGGACGATCCTGACAAAGCCCTCGCCGCAGCTGCCCGTGCTTACGAAGGTGATGGCCGCACCAGTTTCGGTGAGCGCAGCGAAAGCCTGGCCCTGGCCCGACAGTTCCGTGACTTCGCCGCACTCAGTGCCGACGAAACTTTCGAAGGCTGGTGCGAAACCCTGTACCGCCCGTTATTCAGCGCAGCCTGGCAGACGCTGGGCAACCCGGAGAGTGGCGCATGACCCAGGTCCGTCCCCTGGCACTGAGTTTCCCCCTGCATGGCAGCCAACTGATCGAAGCCAGTGCCGGTACCGGCAAGACGTTCACGATTTCGGCGCTTTATCTGCGGCTGATCCTCGGCCATGGCGGCGAGTGCGCTTTTGGCCGCGAGTTGTTGCCACCGCAGATCCTCGTGGTGACCTTCACCGATGCGGCCACCAAGGAACTGCGCGAGCGTATTCGCGCGCGCCTGGCCGAAGCTGCACGCTTCTTTCGCGGCGAGTTACAGGAAGCCGACCCGCTGCTGCACCAGCTACGTGACGATTACCCACCCGAGCACTGGCCGCGCTGCGCCAACCGCCTGGAGATCGCCGTACAGTGGATGGACGAAGCGGCAGTCTCGACCATTCATGGCTGGTGCCAGCGCATGCTTCGCGAGCATGCCTTCGACAGCGGCAGCCTGTTCACCCAGAGCCTGGAAACCGACCACAGCGACCTGCTTGGCCAGGTCATGCGCGACTACTGGCGGCGGTTCTGCTACGGCATGCACGGCGAGGCCCTGGGCTGGGTGCGTAGCCATTGGGGCAGCCCCGATGCACTGTTGCCCAGGATCCGCCCCCTGTTTGGTCGCGTGCGTGCGCAGCTGGATGAGCAGGAACCGCAAGCGCTGATTGATGCAGCGCTGCTGCAGCGCGCCGATCAGTTGCACCAGCTTAAAGCCCCATGGGCGCAATGGGTCGAGCAGTTGCAACAGATCTGCCGGGACGCCGTCGCCGCCAAGCAGGCCGATGGCCGCAAGCTGCAGGCGCGCTTCTTCGAACCCTGGTTCGACAAGTTACGCGCCTGGGCTGCTGATGAGCAGATAGTGGAACTTGACCTTGGGACTGGCTTTACGCGCCTGACTCCAGCAGGCATGGCCGAAGCCTGGAAGGTCGGTGAGCCTCCAGATCACCCAGCGCTGCACGCCATGCAAGACCTGCCACAACAGCTGCAGGCTCTGGCAAGCCCCGATGCACGCCTGCTCGAACACGCCGCTGTCTGGGTTTCGGCGCGCTTCGAGGTGGAAAAGCGCCGCCGCGCCGAAATGGGCTTCGATGACATGCTGCTGCGCCTGCAACATGCGTTGGCCAGTGAAGCCGGCGAGAGATTGGCAGGCCTGATTCGCGAACAGTTCCCGGTAGCCCTGATCGACGAATTCCAGGATACCGACCCGGTTCAATACGGCATCTTCGAGCGCATCTACCGCATCAGCGAAAATCGTGAGGAAACCGGCCTGTTCATGATCGGCGACCCCAAGCAGGCCATCTATGCCTTCCGGGGCGCCGACATTTACACCTACCTGTCCGCGCGGCGCGCCACCGCCGGCCGGCTGCACAGCCTGGACACCAACTACCGCTCCAGCGAGGCCATGGTGGCCGCTGTCAACCGGGTGTTTCTGCAGGCTGAAGCCCGTGAGCAAGGGCGGGGCGCCTTCCTGTTCCGCGAAGACGATGACAACCCGTTGCCGTTCATCGAGGTGCGCGCCAAGGGGCGCAGCGAACGCCTGCTGATCGACGGCCAAGCCATCGCGGCCCTGCAGTGCTGGCAACTGGAAAGCGACGACCCCGTCTCCAGCACACTGTACCGGCAGCAACTGGCGGCCAGTTGCGCCAGCCACATCGTCGCCCTGCTCAACGGTGCCCAGCGCGGCCAGAGCGGTTTCAGCAAGGCTGACGGTGAGCTGCGCCCGTGCCTGCCCTCTGACATCGCCATCCTTGTACGCGACGGCCATGAAGCGCAGCTGGTGCGAGCCGAGCTTGCCGCCCGTGACGTTCGCAGCGTGTACCTGTCCGACAAGGACTCGGTCTTCGCCGCCCAGGAGGCGCATGACTTGCTGGCCTGGCTCAAGGCCTGCGCCGAGCCGGACTCCGAGCGCCTGCTCAAGGCCGCCTTGGCCAGCCTGACCCTGGACCTGTCGCTGGCCGAACTGGACCAGCTGAACCAGGACGAGCGGGTCTGGGAAGACTGGGTAATGCGTTTTCGCCGCTACCGCGACACTTGGCAGCGCCAGGGCGTACTGCCGATGTTGCGGCACCTGCTGCACGACTTCCAGTTGCCGCGTACGCTCATTGCCCGCAGCGATGGCGAGCGGGTGTTGACCAACCTGCTGCACCTGGCCGAGCTGCTGCAGCAAGCGGCGGGCGAACTGGACGGCGAACAAGCGCTGATCCGCCATCTGGCCGAGCACCTGGCCAATGCCGGGCAGGCCGGTGAGGACCAGATCCTTCGCCTGGAGAGTGATGAACAACTGGTCAAGGTCGTGACCATCCACAAGTCCAAGGGCCTGGAATACCCCTTGGTCTACCTGCCGTTCATCTGCACCAGCAAACCGGTCGACGGTAGCCGCCTGCCGCTGGCCTGGCACGACAGCCAGGGCAATGCGCAGATGACCCTGACCCCCGACCCGGCACAGATTGCCCTGGCCGATGATGAACGCCTCGCTGAAGACCTGCGCCTGCTCTACGTGGCCCTCACACGTGCCCAGCACGCATGCTGGCTGGGCGTCGCCGACCTCAAGCGCGGTAACCAGAAAAGCTCGCAGCTGCACCGTTCCGCGCTCGGCTATCTGCTTGGCGGCGGAGTGCCACTGCAGGGCTCGGAACAACTGGCGGGCTGGCTGCAGAGCTTGCAGGCAGGCTGCCCGCACATTGCCTGCCCCGGCCTGCCGGAGGCAGACGAAGAGCGCTACCGCACACCCCATGCCGAACGCGAGCTGCTGCCTGCACGCAAGCCTCGTCGCGCAGCGGCGGAGCATTGGTGGATCGCGTCGTACAGCGCCTTGCGGGTGGGTGAACAGACACTGGGGGGCGACAGTTCCCAGGCCCAGCAGTTGCTCGACGATGAGGGGATCGATGTTCAACTGCCCCGAGAGGTGCCCGCCGACAGCGGCGACATTCACCGCTTCCCGCGCGGGCCGAACCCCGGCACCTTCCTCCATGGTTTGCTTGAGTGGGCCGGGCGCGAAGGCTTCGCCGAGGTCGCTGCCAACCCCAAACTGATCGAGCGCACCGTCGGCCAGCGCTGCAACCGGCGCGACTGGACCGGCTGGATCCCGACGCTCAGCCAATGGTTGCAGCAACTGCTGAACGAGCCACTGCCGGCCCGTGACATGAGCCTGACGTTGGCGCAGTTGCAGCACTATCAGATAGAAATGGAATTCTGGTTCGCCAGTCATCAGGTCGATGCAGAGCAACTGGACCGGTTGGTCGCCCGCCACACCCATCCAGGCGCAGCGCGCCCCGCTGCTCAGCCGACACTGCTCAACGGCATGTTCAAAGGCTTTATCGACCTGGCGTTCGAGCTCGATGGCCGCTACTACGTGGCCGATTACAAGTCCAACTGGCTTGGCCCGGATATCCAGGCCTATGACACGCTGGCCATGGAAAAGGCGATCCTGGAGCATCGCTACGACTTGCAATACGTGCTTTATCTGCTGGCCCTGCATCGCCAGCTGCGTGCACGGCTGCCCGATTACGATTACGACCGGCATGTGGGCGGTGCGCTGTTCATCTTCTTGCGCGGGGCCAGCAGCAGCGGCCACGGCGTGTACTTCGTCAAGCCGCCACGTGAGTTGATCGAGGCGCTCGATGCGCTGTTCCGTGGCGTTCACGCGCCTCAACAACAGGACCTGTTCGCCGGAGCTGCGCCATGAGCCGCACCCTTGATGACCTCTTGCCTACCCCATTGAACGCAGAGCACCTGCTGACGCTGGCGCCACAACGTAACAGCGCAGACCTGCTGCAACTGCTCGACCGCTGGGTTGAGCGCGGCTGGTTGCGGGCTTTGGACCGGGCATTCGTGTCCTTCCTGGAAGAGCGCGCACCCGGCAGCGATCCGCTGTTGCTGCTGGCCGCTGCGTTGGCCAGCCATCAACTGGGCCACGGGCATGTCTGCCTGGACCTGCAGCAAACCCTTGCCGAGCCGGATTTCGCCCTGTCGCTGCCGCCGGAGGGCGATGCTTTGGCAGGCCCGCTGCTGCTACCGTCGCAATTGCTCGCCAACCTCGACCTGCACACCTGGCGCCAGCGCATTGCCGCCAGCCCCCTGGTTGCAACTGGCAATACCCCTGGTCATAACGCCCGGCCATTGGTGATCAGCGGCGAGCGCCTCTACCTGCGCCGCTACTGGAGTTATGAGCGGCAGATAGACGAAACCCTGCGCCAGCGCCTGAGCCAGGACGAGGCCACGCCCGCCGACCTGCCTGCACGCCTGGCGCAGTTGTTCGACGAAGGCGCTCTGGCAGGCCAGGTCGATTGGCAGAAACTGGCCTGTGCCCTGGCCACCCGCGCCGGCTTCAGCATCATCACCGGGGGGCCGGGCACCGGCAAGACCACCACGGTAGTGCGCCTGCTGGCCTTGCTGCAGGCACCTGCGGTCGAGCAGGGCAGGCCTCTGCGCATTCGCCTCGCAGCGCCCACCGGCAAGGCTGCAGCACGCCTGACCGAATCCATTGGTCAACAGGTCGAGCGCTTGCAGGTGAGTGCCGATGTCCGCGGGCAGATTCCTACCGATGTCAGCACCGTGCACCGGCTGCTCGGCAGCCGTCCGGGGTCGCGGCACTTCCGCCACCATGCAGGCAACCCGCTGCCGCTGGATGTGCTGGTGGTGGATGAAGCGTCGATGATCGACCTCGAAATGATGGCCAACCTGCTCAATGCCCTGCCCCCCAAAGCCCGGTTGATCCTGTTGGGGGACAAGGACCAGCTGGCCTCGGTCGAGGCGGGCGCGGTGCTCGGCGACCTGTGCCGGGATGCCGAAGAGGGCTGCTACTCACCCGCTACCCAGGCATGGCTGGAGCAGATTGGCGGTCAGTCGCTGGCCGACAGTGGCCTGAAGGCCGGCGACGCGCAACGCAACCCATTGGCCCAGCAGGTGGTGATGCTGCGTTTTTCCCGCCGCTTTGGCGAAGGCAGCGGCATCGGCCAGCTGGCGCGCCTGGTCAACCGCCAGCAAGCCCAGGCGGCCCGCGACCTGTTGACCATGCCCCCGGCCGATGTATTCGGCCTGGCCCTGCGCGGCGAGCACGACCGCGCCTTTGATCGGCTGATACTGGACGGTCTGAACCGCAGCGCTGAGGGGCCACAAGGCTATCGTAGCTATCTGCGTACCATTGGCCGCTATCGCCCAGTGCCTGGCAGTGCTTTCGACGACCCGCACTGGGAGCAGTGGGCTGGCAAGGTGCTGCGCAGCTTTGAGGACTTCCAGTTGTTGTGCGCGGTGCGCAAGGGCGCCTGGGGGGTTGAAGGCCTTAACGAGCGGGTGGCGCGGGTGCTGCACAGCGCCGGGCTGATCGATAGCCAGCAGCCTTGGTACGAAGGGCGCCCGGTACTGGTGACGCGCAACGACTACGGCCTGGGCCTGATGAACGGTGACATCGGCATCGCCCTGCGCTTGCCGGACGAGCAGGGCGAGCCTTTGCTGCGCGTGGCCTTCCCACGCAACGACGGCAGTGGCGGGGTGCGTTTCGTGCTGCCCAGCCGGCTCAACGAGGTGGAAACGGTGTTCGCCATGACCGTTCACAAGTCCCAGGGCTCTGAGTTCAGCCACACCGCGCTGGTACTGCCCGATGCGCTCAACCCCGTGCTGACCAAGGAGCTGGTATACACCGGTATAACCCGGGCCAAGCATTGCTTCAGCCTGGTCGAGCCACGCCAGGGCATCTTCGAAGAAGCGGTGGCACGCAAGGTACGGCGTATCTCCGGGCTGATGCTCGAACAGGTGTGATGCACTGCTGTAGGAACTGCCGTGTGCCGCGAAAGGGCGCTCTCACCGCGATGATGGCGTTGCGCTATCGTTGAGCCGCGGCCAACGAGGCCTTTGAGCTGACTGCCAGAACCTCAGAGCAGCGGGCGCAAAGTGTGGCCAAGGTGTGCTTCCACAACTACATCGAAGGCAGTGGAAAGCGTGGGGCCGGCTTGCCGGCGATGGGCTGCACAGCAGCCCCATCACTCCTGAGCGAAACGCATCTCACGCGTTTGCCCCATCAACAACGGCGCATTCGCCTCCGTCACCCCACGAATGTAATCCCACAGCAAGGTAATGCGCTTCAACTTGCGCAGATCCTCCCGGCAATACATCCAGAATTGCCGCGTCACCTCGATCTGCTCAGGCAGCACCGTGACCAATCGCGCATCCTGCGCCGCCAGGAAACACGGCAAGATCGCCAACCCTCGCCCCTGCAACGCCGCCGTGTACTGTGCAATCACGCTGGTACTGCGAAGGTGCGCGCTGGCGTTGGGAATCAGGTTGGCCAGGTACAGCAGCTCTGAGCTGAACGCCAGGTCATCCACATAGCTGATGAACGGATGGCCAACCAGGTCGCTGACCTGGTTGATCGGCGCATGGTTGTCCAGGTAATCCTGGGTCGCATACAGCCGCAGGCGATAGTCGCACAGCTTGCAGCACACATACGGCCCATGCTCGGGCCGCTCCAGGGCGATGACGATGTCCGCCTCGCGTTTGGAGAGGCTTATGAAGTGCGGCAGCGGCAGGATATCCACCGATATCGCCGGGTAGGCATCGACGAAATGGCTCAGCTGCGGGGTAACGAAAAAGCTGCCGAAGCCTTCGGTACAGCCCATGCGCACATGGCCCGACAACGCCACACCTGAACCGGACACCTGTTCGCAGGCCATGTGCAGTGTGCTTTCGATCGACTCCGCGTAGCCCAGCAAGCGCTGCCCCTCGGCGGTCAGGACAAAGCCGTTGGTCCGCGATTTTTCGAACAGCAGCGTGCCCAGCGCGCCTTCCAGTGAAGTGATGCGCCGCGACACCGTGGTGTAGTCCACGCTCAGGCGTTTGGCGGCGCTGCTGGCCTTGCGGGTGCGGGCCACTTCGAGGAAAAACTTCAGGTCGTCCCAGTTGAGCGCGCTCAGGGAGGTGAGATCTTTTTGCATGTTGATCCGGTTTTTTTGTGCGTTCTTGTTGGATGTTTGCACATCTATACTCGAAAAAAGCCCCATGACGCCACCTCGCGTTTGCACGGCGCTGGCGATCTCGTCCTGACAATAATTCCAAGGAGAACGCAGATGAACGCACCCCAATCCCCCGACCAGACCAAGGTCGAGCAGGTCAAGCTGCTGATCCACGGCCAGTGGGTCGAGTCGAAAACCACCGAATGGCGCGACATCGTCAACCCGGCCACCCAGCAGGTGCTGGCGCGAGTGCCGTTCGCCACCGTCGAAGAAGTGGATGCCGCCGTGGCTGCTGCCGAGCGCGCCTTCAAGACCTGGCGCGACACCCCGATCGGCGCACGCATGCGCATCATGCTCAAGCTGCAGGCGTTGATCCGCGAACACAGCAAGCGCATCGCCCAGACCCTGAGCGCCGAGCAGGGCAAGACCATTGCCGATGCCGAAGGTGATATTTTCCGCGGCCTGGAAGTGGTCGAGCACGCCGCGTCCATCGGCACCTTGCAGATGGGCGAGTTCGCCGAAAACGTCGCCGGCGGTGTCGACACCTACACACTGCGCCAACCCATCGGTGTGTGCGCCGGCATCACCCCGTTCAACTTCCCGGCGATGATCCCTCTGTGGATGTTCCCGATGGCCATCGTCTGCGGTAACACCTTCGTGCTCAAGCCGTCCGAGCAGGACCCGCTGTCGACCATGATGCTGGTGGAGCTGGCGCTGGAAGCCGGCGTGCCGGCCGGCGTGCTGAACGTGGTGCACGGCGGCAAGCAGGTAGTGGATGCGATCTGCACCCACAAGGACATCAAGGCGATTTCCTTCGTCGGTTCCACCGAAGTCGGCACCCATGTGTATAACCTGGGCAGCCAGCACGGCAAGCGCGTGCAGTCGATGATGGGTGCGAAGAACCACGCCGTGGTCCTGCCCGATGCCAACCGCACCCAAACCATCAACGCCCTGGTCGGTGCCGCCTTCGGCGCCGCGGGTCAGCGCTGCATGGCCACCTCGGTGGCGGTGCTGGTGGGCAAGGCGCGTGAATGGCTGCCGGACATCAAGGACGCGGCCAGCAAGCTCAAAGTCAACGCCGGTAGTGAGCCGGGCACCGATGTCGGCCCGGTGGTCTCCAAGCGCGCCAAGGAGCGCGTGCTGGGCCTGATCGAAAGCGGTATCAAGGAGGGCGCCAAGCTCGAACTCGACGGCCGCGACGTGAAAGTGCCGGGCTACGAGCAAGGCAACTTTGTCGGCCCGACGCTGTTCTCCGGGGTGAAGACCGACATGCAGGTTTACACCCAGGAAATTTTCGGCCCGGTACTGGTGACCCTGGAAGTCGACACCCTCGACGAGGCCATCGCCCTGGTCAATGCCAACCCGTTCGGCAACGGCACCGGCCTGTTCACCCAGAGCGGCGCGGCGGCGCGCAAGTTCCAGAGCGAAATCGACATCGGTCAGGTCGGCATCAATATCCCGATCCCGGTACCGGTGCCGTTCTTCAGCTTCACCGGTTCGCGTGGCTCCAAGCTCGGTGACCTTGGCCCGTACGGCAAGCAGGTGGTGCAGTTCTACACTCAGACCAAGACCGTTACCGCCCGCTGGTTCGATGACGACAGCGTCAATGACGGTGTGAACACCACCATCAGCCTGCGCTAAGGAGATCGCCATGCGTATCGCATTCATCGGCCTGGGCAACATGGGCGCCCCCATGGCCCGCAACCTGATCAAGGCCGGGCACCAGCTGAACCTGTTCGACCTGAACAAGACCGTACTGGCCGAGCTCGCCGAACTGGGCGGGCAGGTCAGCGCCTCGCCCAAGGAAGCGGCAGCCAACAGCGAACTGGTGATCACCATGCTGCCGGCCGCAGCCCATGTGCGCAGTGTCTACCTGAACGACGACGGCGTGCTGGCGGGCGTGCGCCCGGGCACACCGACCGTGGACTGCAGCACCATCGATCCGCAGACTGCGCGCGAGGTGTCCAAGGCCGCTGCGGCCAAAGGCGTGGACATGGGCGATGCGCCGGTTTCTGGCGGCACCGGCGGCGCGGCGGCCGGCACACTGACCTTCATGGTCGGCGCCAGCACTGAACTGTTCGCCACGCTCAAGCCGGTGCTGGAGCAGATGGGCCGCAACATCGTGCACTGTGGTGAGGTCGGCACCGGGCAGATCGCCAAGATCTGCAACAACCTGCTGCTGGGCATCTCGATGATCGGCGTGTCCGAGGCCATGGCGCTAGGCAATGCGCTGGGCATCGATACCAAGGTGCTGGCGGGCATCATCAACAGCTCGACAGGGCGTTGCTGGAGTTCCGACACCTACAACCCGTGGCCGGGCATCATCGAAACCGCCCCGGCATCACGCGGCTATACCGGCGGGTTTGGCGCCGAGTTGATGCTCAAGGACCTGGGGCTGGCTACCGAGGCTGCGCGCCAGGCGCATCAGCCAGTGATTCTCGGTGCTGTGGCCCAGCAGCTCTATCAGGCAATGAGCCTGCGGGGTGAGGGTGGCAAAGATTTCTCGGCGATTGTCGAGGGGTACCGCAAGAAGAATTGACGAGCGAGGTGGACTTCATCGCGGGCCGGGCGGCCTTCCCTTTGTAACTGCGCACCAGAGGGAAGGGCGCCTGCTCCGCGATTTTTTTAAGCTGCTGCGATATTTGAATTTTACACATGCTGCAATGAACTGGTGGGGCGTGAGGTCAAGTTATAAATAGTGAGATGTTGCAAGGGCGGTAAAGAGAGTTATGTGTAATGTCCAAAGAGTTACGAGTAATATTTTGGTTCGCTTTGGGAATTTTTCGATTTCCTTTTGTTCAACTAGATTTCTCTTTGTAAATATTGACGGAAGCGCAAGTACTGTTGAGATGGCGCCGGTGCGCATGAGTTTTCCTATTAATCCGGCGCGCTTGTAAGTTTCTTTGTTTTGTTTGATGTAATGGCTATTGGGGAACAAAGACTCAAAGTGCTCAGTGCGTCGTGAGGCAATGAAGCACTGGACTGTCAGTGTGATGATGATCAGGTTGATAATGATGGCGGCGATAATGCCATGGTCGAAATTTTTCACTTTGAAAACTTCCGATATAGGAGTTCGCCGTAGAGTTCACCCCTCTCCTCTCCAATCTCACCTCCAATCTTAGCCCCAGCGCCCCCGATCACTACAGCACATAGCAGTCCTCCTGTGCCCGCTGTTGAAAACCCGATCGCGGCGCATAAAGCAGGCGCTAAAATTGTTCCAGCCACATAGCCCCCGGCGGCGCCTCCTGCGAGCCCCCCGATTAGTGAACCGGCGGCCTCAGGTTCCAAGTGCAACAGTCAGTTGATAATGTTGAGCCGATTGGTTGCCAGCA
>NZ_MOMO01000093.1:0-12259 GCF_009933855.1 Pseudomonas sp. SG-MS2
TGCCAGGCTTTGAGAGATAATCGTTTCAGCTATCGGCCATTGATGGCCTCGTACTGGCCCCAGGCCCGTGAAAATTTTCCACACTTCCCGCTATTAATTCGGGTATAGTACGCGCCGGTCTTTTAGCGGACCTCAAAATCAGGTGGTGCAAATCCTCCGAGTCCAGCTTCGGCTGCACGTCCGCTAGGCGGACCTTCCCAAGTTTTTCTTTTTCAATCGTTTTCGCAAATCCCCGCCGCCAGAGCTGCCTGGGTGACCATTTGGTCTTTCAAGGCATGTGCAGCTTTGGAGCATGGGTCTTTGCGGATGCACATAGAGGCAGACCCATGACCCAGGAAACCGGCGGATTCGCCGCTCTCGATCTCAATCCGAATATCGTTGCCGCTGTTCTGGCCACCGGCTACGAAGAGCCTTCGGCTATTCAGCATCAATCGATCCCGATCATCCTCGCCGGTCACGACATGATCGGCCAGGCGCAGACTGGCACCGGCAAGACCGCTGCCTTCGCCCTGCCGATCCTCAACAAGATCGACGTGAGCAAGCGCGAACCGCAAGCCCTGATCCTGGCGCCAACCCGTGAGTTGGCGCTGCAAGTAGCCACCGCTTTCGAAACCTACGCCAAGCAGATGCCGGGCGTTAACGTGGTGGCTGTATACGGTGGTGCCCCGATGGGCCCACAGCTGCGTGCCATTCGCAACGGCGCGCAAATCGTCGTGGCCACCCCGGGCCGTCTGTGCGACCACCTGCGTCGCGACGAGAAAGTCCTGTCCACCGTGCAGTACCTGGTGCTGGACGAAGCCGACGAAATGCTCAAGCTGGGCTTCATGGATGACCTCGAAGTGATCTTCGATGCCATCCCGGCCAGCCGTCAGACCGTACTGTTCTCCGCTACCCTGCCGTCGTCGATCCGCTCGATCGCCGAACGTCACCTGCGTGAACCCAAGCACGTCAAGATCCAGAGCAAGACCCAGACCGTCACCGCGATCGACCAGGCTCACCTGATGGTGCATGCCGACCAGAAGATCCCGGCTGTTCTGCGTTTGCTGGAAGTGGAAGAGTTCGACGCGCTGATCGCCTTCGTGCGTACCAAGCAAGCCACCCTGGACCTGGCCGCCGCGCTGGAAGCCAAAGGCTACAAGGCTGCTGCGCTGAACGGCGACATCGCCCAGAACCAGCGTGAGCGCGTCATCGACTCGCTCAAGGATGGCCGCCTGGACATCGTCGTCGCCACTGACGTCGCTGCCCGTGGTCTGGACGTACCGCGCATCACCCACGTGTTCAACGTGGACATGCCGTACGACCCGGAGTCCTACGTGCACCGTATCGGCCGTACCGGCCGTGCCGGTCGCGAAGGCCGTGCACTGCTGCTGGTCACCCCGCGTGAGCGCCGCATGCTGCAGGTCATCGAGCGCGTTACCGGGCAAAAGGTTGCCGAAGCGCGCCTGCCGAACGCTCAGGCCGTGCTGGATGCGCGCATCAAGAAGCTGACCTCGAGCCTGGCGCCGCTGGTAGCCGAAGCAGAAGCCACCCACGGCGAACTGTTCGACCGCCTGACCGACGCCCTGGGTTGCAGCCCGCGTGCCCTGTCTGCAGCACTGCTGCGCAAGGCCACCAATGGCCAGGCGCTGGACCTGGCAGCGGTAGAGCGCGAGCAGCCGCTGGTACCAAGCTTCGCACCGCGCGGTGAGCGCCCGGAGCGTGGTGACCGTGCCGAGCGTAGCGACCGTGGTGAGCGCGAGCGTCGTGCGCCACTGCCGCTGGCCGAAGGCCGCGTGCGTTGCCGTACCGCGCTGGGTGCCCGTGATGGTATCGCCGCCAAGAACCTGCTGGGTGCGATCCTCAACGAAGGTGGCCTGGCCCGTGATGCGATCGGTCGCATCCAGGTGCGTGACAGCTTCAGCCTGGTCGAGCTGCCGGAAGACGGCCTCGAGCGCCTGCTGACCAAGCTCAAGGACACCCGCGTGGCTGGCAAGCAGCTGAAGCTGCGTCGCTACCGCGAAGATTGATCCTGGTGTAATGAAAAAATCCCCGGCTTAGGTCGGGGATTTTTTTTGCCTGCAGTTTTTGGGGCTGCCATGCAGCCCTTCGCGACGCAAGGCCGCTACGGGCGATTCTTCAGTCGAAGCGATAGATGTCCATACCCAGCGCCCCCAGGGTAAACCCTTGGTGCACGATGCCAAATCTGCCCCCGGCCCCAAGGGCAAAGAACAACGGCAAGAAATGCTCATCACTGGGATGGTTACGCAGCGCAAACGGCGCTTGTTGCTTGAAGTCCAGCAGCGCGGCCTGGTCGTCCTCGCTCAGCTTCTCCACCACCCAGTCACGAAACGCCAGTGCCCAGGGCTCGATCACGTCCGGCCCGGCATGCCAGTCCAGCTCGCCCAGGTTATGGGTGATGCTCCCGGACCCCACCAGCAACACACCCTCGCTGCGCAGCCCGGCCAATGCCTGGCCGACCTTGATTTGCAGCGCCGGCCCCATGTGGCTCGGTAGCGACACCTGAATCAGCGCAATGTTTGCGTCGGGATACATCAACGACATCGGCACCCAGGCCCCATGGTCGAATGGCCGCTGGGCATCCAGGCGAGCCGGCAGGCCGGCGGCGTTCAGCCGCTCGCTGACGTTCGCGGCCAGTAGCGCATGGCCAGGCGCAGGGTACTGGACGGCATACAGCGCTGCAGGAAAGCCGTAGAAGTCATGCCAGGTTTCTGGGTGCGGGTTGCCGGTCACCAGCAGCTCTTGGCTTTCCCAGTGCGCCGAAACCACCACGACCGCCTTCGGGCGTGGCAGGGCATTGGCCAGCCGGGCCAGTGCCGGTCCGCTGGCGCCGGGTTGCAGGGCGAGCATGGGGGAGCCGTGGGAAATGAACAGGCTGGGCAGCATGGTAGGGTCCTGAGGGGTAAGATGCAGTCATCTTCGATCAGTCACCGATCGATATCCAATATAAGATTTTTGCGCAACCGATCTAAAAACCAGGAGGAACTATGGAGCCGGCGTTCTGGCATCGAAAGTGGGCCGATAACCAGATCGGTTTTCACCAGGCTCAAGCCAACCCCTATCTGCAACGCTATTGGCCGGGGCTCGGCCTGGCTGCCGGTAGCCGGGTGCTGGTGCCGCTGTGTGGCAAGAGCCTGGACCTGGCCTGGCTGGCGGGGCAGGGCTATCGCGTGCGGGGTATCGAACTGTCGCGCCGGGCGGTGGAGGACTTTTTCCAGGAGCAGGGGCTGCAGGCGCAGGTCCGGCAACAGGGGGCGTTCGAGGTCTGGTGCAGTGGTGAGGTGGAGCTGTGGTGTGGCGATTTCTTCGCCTTGCGCGCCGAGGATGTGGCCGATTGTGTAGGGCTGTATGACCGGGCTGCCCTGATTGCCCTGCCACCGCAAATGCGTGAGCGTTACATGGGCTTGCTTTCGCGAATGCTGCCTGGGGGTAGTGGGCTTCTGGTGACTTTGGACTACGAGCAGAAACTGTTGGAGGGGCCGCCGTTTTCGGTCGCCGACGAGGAAGTGCGGCGTGGGTTTGCCGGGTGGCAGGTGGAGGAGGTGGAGGCGCGAGACGTGATAGGGGAAAGCCCTAAGTTCTTGCAGGCGGGGGTCAAATGCCTGGTGGAGCGGGTGTATCGCGTACGGTTCTGATGTGGGTTTGCCTGTGCCGGCCCTATCGCCGGCAAGCCGGCCCCACAGATACCCCCGCAGTTCTGAGGATTTTTGATTTACATGTGCGGGCCGGCTGCATGAGAAAGGGCGACCGAAGTCGCCCTTGCTTGTTGGCAGAGAATCAGCCGCGGCGGCGCAATGCCTCGATGCGCTCTTCCAGCGGCGGGTGGCTCATCAGCAGGCCGGCTAGGCCGTGCTTGAGGCCGCCATTGATGCCGAAGGCCTTCATGGTGTCGGGCATGTGCACCGGCAGGCCTTGCTCGACGCGCAGGCGCTGCAGGGCGCCGATCATCGCGGCGGTGCCGGCCAGTTGCGCACCGGCTTCGTCGGCGCGGTATTCGCGGCGGCGCGAGAACCACATGACGATCATGCTGGCGAGGATGCCCAGGACCAGCTCGGCGACGATGGTCGCCACGTAGTAGGCAATGCCCTGGCCTTCTTCGTTCTTGAAGATCACCTTGTCGACGAAGTTGCCGATGATGCGGGCGAAGAACATCACGAAGGTGTTCACCACGCCCTGCACCAGCGCCAGGGTGACCATGTCACCGTTGGCCACGTGGCCGATCTCGTGGGCCAGCACGGCGCGCACTTCATCAGGCGAGAAGCGCTCCAGCAGGCCCTGGGACACGGCTACCAATGCGTCGTTGCGGTTCCAGCCGGTGGCGAAGGCGTTGGCCTCGTAGGCCGGGAAGATACCCACTTCGGGCATCTTGATGCCGGCTTCGCGGGACAGCTCTTCTACCGTCTGCAGCAGCCACTGCTCGTGGCGGGTACGCGGCTGGGAGATGATCTGGGTGCCGGTACTCATCTTCGCCATCCACTTGGAGATGAACAGCGAAACGAGGGAGCCGGCGAAGCCGAACACGGCGCAGAAGACCAGCAGGCTGCTGAGGTTGAGGTCAACCCCGTTGGCGGCCATGAACCCGTCGAAGCCGAACAGGCTCAGGGTAATGCTTGCAACCAGCACCACCGCAAGGTTGGTGGCTACAAACAACAGAATGCGCATCATGGTTGTTACGTTCTCCTGACGGATGAGTGTGTTGCGTATGCGGGGTATATAAGGGGCCGGACGCGCTGATTCAATCGGGGGACTATTTCAAACTGTGTACGGCGGAGTATGGCAGAGGATCTGGCGGGGGCATTGAGCTAGAGCGTTGCAGGATGTAAGAAAGGTTATGTGGGGTTGTAGGGGGCTGCTTTGCAGCCCAATCGCCGGCAAGCCGGCTCCCACAGGTACACCACAGTTCTGAGGACTTGTGCTGTTCTGTGGTAGCCGGCTTGCCGGCGATGAGGCCGGTACTTACTGCGAATACGTGCGCAGGAAGTTGCCAATCCGGCCAATCGCCGCTTCCAGGTCATCTACCCGCGGCAAGGTCACCACGCGGAAGTGGTCCGGCCACGGCCAGTTGAACGCCGTGCCCTGAACGATCAGCAGTTTTTCCGACAGCAGCAGGTCGAGCGCGAACTTCTCGTCGTTGAGGATCGGGCAGACTTTAGGGTCGATCCGCGGGAAGGCATACAGCGCACCCATCGGCTTGACGCAGCTCACCCCTGGGATGTCATTGAGCAGCTCATAGGTGCGGTTGCGCTGCTCCAGCAGCCGGCCCGGCGGCAGCACCAGGTCATTGATGCTCTGATAGCCGCCCAGCGCAGTCTGGATGGCGTGCTGGGCCGGCACGTTGGCGCACAGGCGCATGTTGGCCAGCATGTCGATGCCTTCGATGTAGCTCTGGGCGTGGTGCTTGGGCCCGGAGATGATCAGCCAGCCGGAGCGGAAGCCCGCCACCCGGTACGACTTGGACAGGCCGTTGAAGGTCAGGCACAGCAGGTCCGGGGCCAGCGACGCGGTGCTGATGTGCACGGCCTCGTCATAGAGGATCTTGTCGTAGATCTCGTCGGAGAACACCACCAGGTTGTGCTGGCGTGCCAGCTCCAGCATGCCCAGCAGCAACGCTTTGGAATAGACGGCGCCGGTCGGGTTGTTCGGGTTGATGATGACCAGGGCCTTGGTATTCGGGGTGATCTTGGCCTTGATGTCTTCAAGGTCAGGGAACCAGTCGGCCTGCTCGTCGCACAGGTAATGCACCGGCTTGCCGCCAGCCAGGCTCACCGCGGCGGTCCACAGCGGGTAGTCGGGGGCCGGGATCAGCACTTCGTCGCCGTTGTTGAGCAGTGCCTGCATCGACATGACGATCAGCTCGGACACACCATTGCCCAGGTAGATGTCCTCGATGGTGACGCCTTCGATTTCCTTCTGCTGGCAGTACTGCATCACCGCCTTGCGCGCGCTGAACAGGCCTTTGGAGTCGCTGTAGCCTTGGGCGGTGGGCAGGTTGCGGATCACATCCTGGAGGATTTCGTCCGGCGCTTCGAAGCCAAAAGGCGCCGGGTTGCCGATGTTCAGCTTGAGGATGCGGTGGCCTTCCTCTTCCAGGCGTTTGGCGTGCTTGAGCACCGGGCCGCGAATGTCGTAGCAGACATTGGCGAGCTTGTTCGATTTGCTGAACTGCATGATGTGATCCCGATTGAGAATACGCGGTGCGCCGCCGTCGAAAGGTTTGAAAGGGCGGGGCGCGGGTGCCAGACTTGAGGCCTTGCACACGAAGCCAACTAATATACGTGCCACCCGCGCTACGGAAAAGACGGCGCGAGGTGAAATTCAGCCTGCCGAGGTCCCTACATGCAAAAGATCGACAAAACCCTTGAACAATGGCGTGCGATGCTCGACCCGGAGCAGTACCAGGTGTGCCGCCTCAAAGGTACCGAGCGGCCGTTTACCGGCAAGTACAACAGCGAAAAGCGTGCGGGTACCTACCATTGCATCTGCTGCGACCTGCCGCTGTTCGATTCGAACACGAAATTCGATTCTGGCTGTGGCTGGCCGAGTTTTTACGCGCCGATCGAAGACAGCGCGATGATCGAGACGCGCGACACCTCCCACGGCATGATCCGCACCGAGGTGACCTGCGCGCAATGTGACGCCCACCTGGGCCATGTGTTCCCCGACGGCCCGCCACCGACCGGCCTGCGTTACTGCATCAACTCGGTGTGCCTGGACTTCAAACCGCGTGACGGAGCCTGACCATGGCTGAATCGATGCTGGACATCCCCTGCGTGACCTTGGCCGGTGAACGCAAGGTGCTGGGCGACTTTGCGGGCAAGGCGCTGCTGGTGGTCAATACCGCCAGCCAGTGCGGCTTCACCCCGCAGTACAAGGGGCTGGAGCACCTGTGGCAGCTTTACCGCGAGCGTGGCCTGGTGGTGCTGGGTTTCCCGTGCAACCAGTTCGGCAAGCAGGAGCCGGGGGAGGCGCGGGAGATCGCGCAGTTCTGCGAGCGTAATTTCGGCGTGAGTTTCCCGCTGTTTCGCAAGGTCGAGGTCAACGGCCCGGGGGCCCACCCGCTGTTCGTCGAGCTCAAGCAGCGTGCGCCAGGCCTGCTCGGGTCGCAGAAGATCAAGTGGAATTTCACCAAGTTTTTGTTCGAACCGGCCAGCGGCAAGGTCACGCGCTATGCGCCAACCACCAAGCCGCAGGCACTCGAGGCCGATATCGAGCGCCTGCTCAGCCGCTGAGCGGCACCCAGTGGTCGATCAGCGCCAGTAGTTCTTCGCGCCGGAACGGCTTGGCCAGGTAGTCGTTCATGCCCGCCGCCCGGCAGCGCTCGCGCTCTTCGGGCATGGCGTTGGCGGTCAGGGCAACGATCGGCAGTGCTGGCCAGCGGCCGCTCTGGCGGATGCGTCGGCTGGCCTCGTAGCCGTCCATCACCGGCATGTTGCAGTCCATCAACACCAGGTCGAAGTCTTCCTGCTCGAGCCATTCCAGCGCCTCGACGCCCTGGGTGGCCACCTGCACCAGGCAGCCGAGCTTGGCCAGCATGCCCTTGGCCACCAGTTGGTTCACCGGGTTGTCCTCCACCAGCAGAATGCGCGCCCGGCCGTCGGTGGCGGTGAGTGCGGGGATGGCCAGCGGGTGTTCGGGTGCATGGCCCTGCAGGGTGCGGCGCAGCGTCTGATACAAGGCATTGCGTGCCAGGGGGCGGGCCAGCTGATGCAACGGGGCCAGTTGCGCTGCCTGTTCTGGCGACAGGAAATTGCCGTAGGCCGTCACCAGCAGGATCGGTGCTGTCAGCGCAGGGCGCAGCTGGAACAAGTGGTCCAGGTCGTCGGTGATCAACAGGTCGATGGTGGCGCCCGCCAGTGCCTGGGCACTGTCATGCCTTGAGTAGCTCAGGCCCCAGCGCGGCAGCACGTCCTGCAGCAGTTCGCCAAGGCCGCTGGCGGCGTTGCTCAGCGCCACCACGCGGCCCTCCAGCGGCGCAGGTGCAATGGCCTCGGTGTGGGTGGTCAGCGGTAATTCGGCGCTGAAGCAGCTGCCCAAACCTGGTTCGGAGCGGATGTGCAGGTGGCCCTGCATGGCTTTGCACAGGTTGCGGGTCAGTGCCAGGCCCAGGCCCGTGCCGCCATATTGGCGGGTAATGCCGGCGCCGGCCTGTGTGAACGGCTGGAAGATGCGTGCCTGTGCATCTTCGGCAATGCCGATGCCGGTGTCGCGCACTGCCAGGCGCACGCCGCCGACGATGGTGGTCAGGCACACGTCGACGCGGCCGAACCGGGTGAACTTGAGGGCATTGGACAGCAAGTTGCTCACTACCTGGCGTACCCGGGTCGGGTCGCCCAGTACCGAACTTGGGAAGTCACTGGCGATCAGGCAGGTCAGCTCGACGCTTTGCGCGGCGTTCTGCGATAACAGGTTGGCGGTGTCCTCCACCATCGCGCCCAGGTCAAAGGGGATGCGTTCGAGTTCAAGCTGCCCGGCATCGAACTTGGACAGGTCGAGAATATCGTTGAGCAGTTCCACCAGCACCTTGCCCGAGTCGTGTGCAATCGACAGCTGCTGGCGCTGCTCACTCTCCAGCGGGCTGTCCAGGGCCAGGGCGATCATGCCGAGCATGCCGTTGAGCGGGGTGCGAATTTCATGGCTCATGTTGGCCAGGAACGCCGCTCGGGCCTGGGCCATATCCAGGGCGCGCTGACGGGCTTGCTCCAGCTCCTGGTTGGACTGGCTGAGGCGGCTGTTACTGGCCTTGAGCTCTTCGGTGCGGGCTGAAACGATGTCTTCCAGCTCGTTGAGGTACTGGGTCAGGCGGTTTTCGGCGGTGCGCCGTTGCTGGATTTCTGTAGCCATGCTGACCAGTTGCTGGTTGGCGACCTTTACCAGCACGCCGATTTCATCGAGTTCGTGGCCGGGAGGGCAATCAAGGCGGGTTTGCCCGGGGTGGCGGGGGTCGCGGCCGCTGAGTGCGCCGATCACTTTCACCAAGGGTTTGGTCAGCATCATGTAGAACAGTGCCAGGAGGATGCCGGTGAGCACCAGGCTGCGGGCAAAGCCGTTGAGCAGCGTGACCCCGGCGCGGTCCAGGAAGCGGCTGCCGAAGGCGAAGGTGTCGACGTCCAGGTACAGCGTGCCGAGGTACTCTTCGGGCATATGGGTAAGGAACAGGCGCTCCTGGAACTGGCGCTGTTCGCCGAACAGAAAATCGCTCAAGGGCCGGTAGCTGTCCTGCAGCCGGACGCGTTCGACATCGGCCAGTACGGTTTCGTTGTTGTCGATCAAGCGCGCGCGGAACACGGCCGGTGACTGCAGCAGGCCCCGGGTCAGTTCCAGGGCCAGTTCCGAGTCGATGTTATAGGCGATGCGCGAGGCCGGGTTGTGGCTGATTTGCAGCAATGCTTGCACTTCACGGTTGATGGATGCGTCTTCGCTGGCATAATCGATGCCGATCTGGATGAGACTGAGCAATGTTCCCAGGATGAAGCCGACCAGGACTGTCAACCGGGCTTGCTTGTATGACAGGCGATTGGTGAACTTGATATCCATGAGCCCCGAGCCGGTTTCACGTCCCTTGCGCTGCGCAAGCATAGCCGATCAGCCACGGCTGCTGGTGGGCCTGTCGCACATTCAGCTTCAAATCTCACCTGTCTTGCTAGGAGTCGTCATGGACGCCCGCTTGAATGCTTTTCTGGAACGCGCAGAGTCCGTGCTGGCGCGCCTTGAGCCGCTGTTGCCGGCACCGCGTGCGGACATCGACTGGAATACTACGCTGGCCGCCCGCTGGCAGCGCGATGGCCGTACCGGCTACTTGATGCCGCTGCAAGTGAGCCTGGACATCCGCCTGACCGACCTGATCGGCGTCGACAAGCAACGTGACCAGCTGGGCCGCAATACCCATCAGTTCATCAATGGCCTGCCGGCCAACCATGCGCTGCTGTGGGGCTCGCGTGGCACCGGCAAATCGTCGCTGGTGCGCGCGCTGCTGGCCGAGCACGCCGCAGCCGGCCTGCGCCTGATCGAGATCGAGCGTGACCATCTGGCTGATTTGCCGCGTGTGGTCGAGCAACTGCAGAAGCTGCCGCAACGCTTCGTCCTGTTCTGCGACGACCTGTCGTTCGAAGCCGGGGAGGGCGACTACCGGGTGCTCAAGAGCGTGCTCGACGGCTCGCTGGAACAGGCGCCGGACAACGTGTTGTTGTACGCCACCTCCAACCGCCGCCACCTGGTGCCGGAAAAAGAGAGTGACAACGAAAACTGGAAGCGCGTCGACGGCGAACTGCACCCCAGCGAGGCGGTGGAAGACAAGATCGCCTTGTCCGACCGTTTTGGCCTGTGGCTGTCGTTTTACCCCTTCACCCAGGAGCATTTCCTCGATGTGGTCGAGCACTGGATTGGCCAGCTGGCGCGCTCTGCCGGCCTGGCCTGGCAGCGTGACGAAGCACTCGACATCCTCGCCGTGCGCTGGGCTACCGGCCGCGGCAACCGTAATGGCCGTTGTGCCTACCAGTTCGCCCGTTATTGGGTGGGGCTGCAATTGTTGGAGCAGAAATAAATGATCGACCTCAATGCCAGTGGCGCCGGCCTCGACGGCTATGACCTGCTGGCTGCGCAAGTGCAGGCGCTGTTCGCCGACGAGCGTGACTTCATCGCCAATGCCGCGCAGTTTTCGGCGTTTTTGTACAACCAGGTGGACGACCTGAACTGGGCCGGGTTCTACCTCAACCGTAATGAAGAGCTGGTGCTGGGCCCGTTCCAGGGCCAGGTGGCTTGTGTGCGCATTCCGTTCAGCCGCGGCGTGTGCGGTGCGGCGGCGGCCACTCGGCAGACCCAGCGGGTGGAAGACGTGCACGCCTTCCCGGGGCATATTGCCTGTGACAGCGCATCCAATAGTGAGTTGGTGATTCCGCTGGTGAAGGAGGGCAGGCTGATTGGTGTGCTCGATTTGGACAGCCCGAAGCTGGCGCGCTTCAGTGACGCGGACCAGCGGGGGCTGGAGCGGCTGGCGGCGGTCTTCCTGGAGTTGACCGACTGCTAGCCTGCGTTATCAGGGCTGCTGCGCAGCCCATCGCCGGCAAGCCGGCTCCTACAGGGGCTGCGCTGTATCTGTGGCTTGCCGGCGTTGTTCACATCAATCGTAGATGACCCGCTTTTTCCAGGTTTCTTCCTGGTCTGTCTTGAGCCCTTGGGTCAGTGCGTTTTCGTCATTCTCGGCCGGCTCCATCTGGTCCAGCACCTGGGCATTGGCCCGGGCCAGCAGTTTCTCCAGGTAGGTCAGCTGCTCTTCATACACCTTGGGTTCAGGCTGTTTGCGCAAATACTGCACACCGCGCTCGAACGCCAGGCGCGCCTGGCCTGGCTGCTCTTGCTGCAACGCCTGCTGGCCCAGGTTGTTGAAGAACTCGATGTGCAGCAGCACCAGCAGGTGGCGAATCTCCTTTACCCAATGCTTGCCCTCGGTCGTTTGCAGGACGTTCTCCTGGGTGGCCTTGACGATCTGCGTGTGCAAAGCCTCCAGCAAGAAGCGCACATCCTTGGCTTTGGCCTCGGTCAGGATCGGGGTGGGCGGGTTGTTCACCGGGATTCGCTCGCCTTGGGCAACCAGGCCTTCCAGTTCGGCGATGCGTGCTTTGAGTTCGGCATTGTTCTTGTCCAGCGCCAGTTGCCGCTGATCGAGGTTGAGCTCCAGGCGCGTGAGCAACAGCTTGAGCGCCGGGGTCATGAACTGGCCGGGGAAGGTCTCGGTGATTTCGCCACAGCGGCGTACGCGGTCGGCGAGTTCGATCTTCAGCCGCGCGCGCTCCAGTTTGCTGTTCTCGACCACGTTGTTGAGGTAGCCGATCACGATCAGCAACGCGATACCCGCAACGATGAGCAGTGTGATCAGAAGTGGTGTCACCGTTAACGCCTCATCAGGAAGTTTTACATTGAGAGTGTAGCGAACAGGCCAGCCAGGGCGCCACGTGACTCTGTGTCGGCTCGTCGCCGGATTTCTCCAGTGATGGCACTTTGCGTTCAGCCCGCCAGAAAATCAACGCCAATCCTTGGACGCACCTTTCGAGCAGCCTATATAGAGAGCGAAGTCATTGATTTAAATAAATTTCTAGAAAAGGGTTGACGACCTTTCAAGGCATCCATAGAATGCGCGCCACTTGCAGCGTAAAGCACACAGCGGAACGCGGCAGGGAGTGAAAGCAGGCAGTAATGCTTGTAGCGTGTCCCCTTCGTCTAGTGGCCTAGGACACCGCCCTTTCACGGCGGTAACAGGGGTTCGAGT
>NZ_MOMO01000094.1:0-558 GCF_009933855.1 Pseudomonas sp. SG-MS2
TCGTCCATCAGTGCAAGCGCCGCTGCCGCGTCACCAGCCTCCACGGCATCGATGATCGCCGCGTGCTCTTGCCAGGCACAGTGGTCGCAGCAGGGCGATTCATAGCGGGCGATGATCAGTGAGGTCATCGGCACCAGGCCATTGAGAAAACGTGCCAGCGGTGCATTGGCGGCCACCTGGGCAAGCTTGAGGTGGAATTCGCCGCCCAGGCGGATTGCCGCGCAACGTTCGCCACGCTCGTGGTGCTGGCGCTCGCGCTCCACCAGCGAACGCAGTTGGCGGATCTGCGCCGGCCGCGCGCGTTGCGCTGCCAGGCTGATCAGGGTGGTTTCGGCCAGGCGCCGGGCGCTCAGCACCTGGCGCGCCTGTTGTGGATCAGGGGCGGCCAGGTGCGCGGTGTGGCTGGGGCGCTGCACCACCACCTGCTGGTCCGAGAGGCGCCCGAGTACCCGGCGGATCACCGTGCGGCTGACGCCGAAGGCGTTGCCCAGTGCCTGCTCGGGCAGCAGGCTGCCGGGTGGCAAGCGCTGCTCGAGAATCGCGTCGAACAGGCGGGGG
>NZ_MOMO01000095.1:0-4918 GCF_009933855.1 Pseudomonas sp. SG-MS2
CTGCCATGGCGGGCATAGGCCTGTTCGACGCGCGGCACGATGCGCTCCATGCGCTCCTCCGCCTGCTGGTTGAGGTAGCCGAGAAAGCCGTACTTCAGGCTCAGGTAGGCGGCGAACACCATACCCAGCACGGCGAACGCACAGACGGCGAGCATGGCGCAGAAGAACTTGCTGGACAGGCTGACTTTCATGACACCGCCGACACGCTGGGAATGCCGCCATTGAAGCGCGCCCCTCGTGGGCCCGCAAGGCGTACCGGCCAATCTCCCAGATTTCTGCACATTGCCTGCACAATTGCCGCGCACGCTGGCGCCATCGAAATCATCTGGCTCGGAGCCCGCGATGCCTACTTTATTACAATCCCTGATTCTTGTTCGCTCGCCCCTGGGGCGCGCCCTGCTGCTCACTGCCGGCATTATCGTCATCGGTGGTTGCAGCGAGGGCGACGCCACCGCTGCGCCTGCACCGCTGCAGGCGGTTGCGGTGTATCACGTGAGCAGCGCCCCGCAGGCCGTGAGCACCACCCTGCCCGGCCGCGCCAACGCCCGCCTGATTGCCGAGATCCGCCCGCAGGTGGGCGGGATCATCCAGAAGCGCCTGTTCAATGAAGGCGATACGGTCAAGGCCGGCCAGGCGCTGTACCAGATCGACCCGCAACCCTACCAGGCCGCGCTGGACCAGGCCGATGCCACGGTAAGCTCCGCGCGCGCCACGCTAAAGGCATCTGAACTGAAAGCCCGGCGCGATGCGCAACTGGTGAAGATCGATGCGATCAGCGCCGAAGACAACGAGAGCGCCCAGGCCACCCTGCTCGAGGCACGCGCCAGCCTGCAGTCGGCCCAGGCTGCGCAACGCACCGCCCGCATCAACCTTGACTACACCCGCATCAACGCACCGATCGATGGCCGTACCGCCACCTCGTCGGTCACCCCCGGTGCGCTGGTCACCGCCGAGCAAACCACGGCCCTGACCACGGTGCAGCAACTGGACCCGATCTACGTCGACTTCACCCAGCCCAGCGGTACCCTGCTGCGCCTCAAGCGCGAGCTGGCAGAAGGCAAGCTGGCGCCCAGCGAGCAAAAGGACGCCGCGCGCATCAGCCTGGAGCTGGAAGACGGCAGCACCTATGCCCACGAAGGCACCCTCACCTTCAATGGCGTGAGCGTCGATGAAAGCACCGGCAGCGTAACCTTGCGCGCCCTGGTGCCCAACCCTGAGGGCCTGCTGCTACCAGGCATGTACCTCAAGGCGACACTGCAGGAGGGTGTGCAACAGGACGCCATCCTGGTACCCCAGCAGGCCGTGAGCCGTGATGAACGCGGTGACGCCACCGCGCTGGTAGTGGTGGACGGCAAAGTGCAGCAACGCGCGCTGACCCTGGCCCGGGCCGTGGGCAACCGCTGGTGGGTCAGCCAGGGCCTGGCGGCGGGCGATCAGCTGATCGTGCAAGGCCTGCAGAAGGTTCGCGTTGGCCAACAGGTCCAGGTGCAGGACAGCACCCTGACCGCCCACAACGAAAGCGACCGAGGCCTTTGACATGGCACGTTTCTTCATTGACCGGCCAATTTTCGCCTGGGTTCTCGCCATCCTGGTGATGCTCGGCGGCGGCTTGGCCATCTTCCAGCTGCCGCTGGCCCAGTACCCCAATATCGCGCCGCCCCAGGTCACCCTGAGCGCGACCTACACCGGCGCCTCGGCCAAGACCATGGAAGACTCGGTGACCCAGGTCATCGAGCAGCAGATGACCGGCCTTGACGGCCTGACCTACATGGCCTCGAGCAGCAGCTCGGCCGGCAGCGCCAGCATCACCCTGACCTTCGAGGCCGGCACCGACATCAACACTGCGCAGATGCTGGTGCAGACCAAGCTGGAACAGGCCAAGGCACGCCTGCCGGATACGGTGCAGCAGCAGGGCATCAAGATTCGCAACTCGGCCAGCGATTTTCTGATCATCCTCTCGCTGGTGTCGGACAACCCCGACGTCAGCGCCACCGACATCAGCGACTTCATCTCCAGCACGCTTTATGACCAGATCAGCCGGGTCAGTGGCGTCGGCCAGGTGACCACCTTGGGCTCGAGCTACGCCATGCGTATCTGGCTCGACCCGGACAAGCTCAAGCAGTACGCACTGATGCCTTCGGACGTGAGCAGCGCGCTGCAGGCGCAGAACATCGATACATCAGCCGGCCAGCTTGGCGCCCTGCCCGCTCGCGCCGGCCAGCAGCTCAATGCAACCATCAGTGCCCGCAGCAAGCTGCAGACCGCCGCGCAGTTCCGCGAACTGGTGCTCAAGTACGCCAGTTCTGGCGCAGTGGTGACCCTGGCCGACGTGGCCCGGGTAGAGCTGGGCAGCGAAAGCTACGACGTGGTCGCCGAGCACAATGGCCGCCCTTCCGGTGGCCTGGCCGTCAGCCTGGCAACCGGGGCCAACGCACTGGATGTGGCCGAGGCGGTACAGGCCAAGCTCGGCGAACTTGAGCAGTTCTTCCCCAGCAAGCTGCAACTGCATAGCGAGGTGGCTTACAACACTGCGCCATTCGTAAAGATTTCAATCGAAGAAGTGGTCAAGACCCTGTTCGAGGCCATCGTGCTGGTGGTGCTGATCATGTACTTGTTCATGCAGAACCTGCGCGCCACGCTGATCCCGGCGATTGCCGTACCGGTGGTATTGCTGGGTACGTTCGGCGTACTGGCTTTGCTCGGTTACTCGATCAATACCCTGACCATGTTCGGCATGGTGCTGGCCATCGGCTTGCTGGTGGACGATGCCATCGTGGTGGTGGAAAACGTCGAACGCATCATGGCCGAAAAGGGCTTGTCGCCCCGCGAGGCGACACGCCAGTCGATGGGCGAAATCAGCGGCGCCCTGGTGGGCATCGCTGTGGTGCTGTCGGCGGTGTTCGTACCCATGGCCTTCTTCGGCGGCTCCACTGGGGTGATCTACCGGCAGTTCTCGGTGACCATGGTCGCAGCGATGGCCCTTTCGGTGCTGGTGGCGATGACCCTGACCCCGGCGCTTTGCGCAACCTTGCTCAAGCCAGTGCGGGCCCATGGCAAACCGGCCGGTGGCTTCTTCGGCTGGTTCAACCGCACCTTCGAACGTACCTCGCTGCGCTACCAGCAAGCCGTGGGCAAGGTGCTGATGCGGCCGTTGCGCGGCCTGGTGGTGTACGTCATGGTCCTTGGCGGCGTCGCGCTGATGTTCCACAAACTGCCTAGCGCGTTCCTGCCAGAGGAAGACCAGGGCATGCTGATGATGCAGATGACCCTGCCTGTGGGCGGCACCGATGAACGTCTGCAAGCCGTCAGCCGTCAGGTCCAGGACTACATGTTACAACAGCCGGAAGTGGCCTCGTTGCTGACCGTGCGCGGCCTGGGCAACGGCGGCAACGCGCAGAACGCCGGGCGCGCTTTCGTCAAGCTCAAGGACTGGAGCGAGCGCCAGGGTGAGGCGCACAGCGCCGCAGCCGTGGCGCGGCGGGCCAACATGGCCTTGTCGAAGATACTCGACGCCAATGTGTTCGTCATCGCCCCGCCGGCCATTCAGGGCTTGGGCCAGAGCTCCGGTTTCGACGTGCAACTGCAGGACCTTTCCGGCCTCGGCCACGCTGAACTGCTCAAGGCACGTGACCAGTTCATCGCCCTGGCGGCGAAGGACCCGCGCCTGGCCAACGTGCGGGCACAAGGCTTGGAAGATACACCGCAACTGAATGTCGCCATCGACGATCGCAAGGCCGGTGCCATGGGTGTTGCGGCCAGCGACATCAACGACACCCTGAGCACGGTGATGGGCGGCAGCTATGTGAACGACTTCCTCGATGCCGGCCGGGTCAAGAAAGTCTACCTGCAAGGCGAAGCCGACCAGCGCATGCAGGCCGAGGACATCGGCGCCTGGTATGTGCGTAACGACAGCGACGCCATGGTTGCGCTGTCAGCTTTCACCAGCACGTACTGGGGTACCGCCTCGCCACTGCTGGAACGCTTCAACGGCTTTGGCGCCTACGAACTGGTGGGTGAACCGGCCGCCGGGGTCAGCTCCGGAGAGGCCATGGCCGCCGTCGAGCAGATCATGGCGCAACTGCCGGATGGCATCGGCTACGCCTGGGCCGGGCAGTCGTATCAGGAGCGCCTGGCCGGCAACCAGGCGCCATTGCTGTACGCCATTTCGATCCTTTTCGTGTTTCTGTGCCTGGCGGCGTTGTACGAAAGCTGGTCGGTGCCGCTCGCGGTGATGCTGGTGGTGCCCGTAGGCATCCTCGGGGCATTGCTGCTGACCGGCCTGCGCGGGCTGTCCAACGATGTGTACTTCCAGGTCGGCCTGCTGACCACGGTGGGCCTGGCGGCGAAGAACGCCATCCTGATCGTCGAGTTTGCCAAAGAGGGTTACGAGCGTGGCCAGGACCTGCTCAGTGCCACGCTGGAAGCGGTGCGCATCCGCCTGCGCCCGGTACTGATGACCTCGCTGGCATTCATCCTCGGTGTGCTGCCGCTGGCGCTGAGCACTGGGGCCGGCGCTGGTGGGCGCCAGGCAATCGGCACCGGTGTGCTTGGCGGGATGCTCGCCACCACCGTGCTGGGCCTGTTCTTCATCCCATTGTTCTATGTGCTGGTGCAACGCCTGGCAGGCCGACGCGCAGCCACCGTTGATACCGTTGCAGGAGAAGCCTGATGCGTCTACCCCCTCTTTTTCTGGCGCTGGCCTTGTCCGGCTGCGTCAACCTGGCCCCCGACTACCAGCGCCCGGCTGCGCCTGTGGCCGACCAGTGGCCGGCCACCAGCGCCAGCAAAACCAGCGCCGATATCGGCTGGCAGGCCCTGTTCATCGATACCCGCCTGCGCGACACCGTGGCCCTGGCACTGGCCAACAACCGCGACCTGCGGGTCGCAGCGCTGAACGTCGAATACCAGCGTGCGCAAT
>NZ_MOMO01000096.1:0-2653 GCF_009933855.1 Pseudomonas sp. SG-MS2
CGTAAGGGATCCATCATCCCCACATTCCAAGCGTCCACCTGATGCCCGATGCTGCGCTCCCGGTTTCTTTCAGGAGCCAGCCCACCATGATGCGTCCCGACAGCAAAGTCGAAAAGTCTACCTCTACTCAAGCCTGTGGGTTTTCGAAAGTCCATCGACGGCCTCACTGCCCTGGTCGAGCTGGAAATCAAAGTCGCCGTGTTCGACCCCGTGTTTTTCGTCTTCCTCAATAAAGCCCGTAATCGCTATCTAGACGAGATCACCAAAGCAGACATTATCTCAATGCACCAAAAACGTCGCGTCAGTGGCGCTGCACCTGTATCTGCAAATCGATTGTTGGTGGTGATGCGCTAAATTTTTAACTTGACTATTCGCTGAGAGACACACGGGGTTACGAAAAACCCAACTACCGGTGTTCGGTTGTTTGAATAGAACAACAAAATAGAAAGGTATTTAACATTTGAGGGGGCGAGACAACTGCATGCTGCAATTCAAGGTAGTGAGTCCAAGATGCTCAAATATATTATGCCGATGCTCATCTTTGCCGGTGCCAGGAAGTGCGAAGTATTAGATGCGCGCTGGAGTGAGTTTGATTTGGATAAGAAGTTTTGGGGAATAGCTGTTAACAAAATAGGCAAGGCTCGTTTTGTACCTCTCTCCGACAGTGTCCTCGAACTGCTTAAAGCCGTAAAGATGGAGCATTCCCGTCGGGGTAAACTAAAGAACTGCGAATGGGTATTTGCTAACCCAGGAACCGGTAAGCCATATGTGCAAACCTACTACGCTTGGGACGCAGCAAGAAAGCGTGCAGGCTTGGCCGGCTTCCGCGTACACGATCTGCGTCACTCGTTTGCAAGCCTTTTGATCAACGCCGGGCGATCGCTATACGAGGTCCAGAAAATCCTTGGGCATACGCAGATCAAAACAACTCAAAGATACAGCCACCTTGCTGACGAGACGCTGCTCGCAGCAGCCAGCACTGCAGCCGAGGCGCTTGGCGGGGTTTTTTCGACCCCCATTGCGCAGGAGTAAGTGTAGGTGCTCAGCCGCTCCTCCAGCGGCCTGCCGAAAGCCTTCCCACAGAGCGGCAGGCGGAGCCCACCCCTTCAGCGCGGTGAATTGCGCACTAGCATGCTAGGGGAGGGAAGGTCCATCTCCTCCACGGGTCCTAGCCTCCACTCTAAGCTGGTAGTCGGATACAGCCTGGTACAGCGACTCGGAAAGTACACGCAGGCGCTCTACTTCTTCTGCAGGGGCACCCAAGTCTTTGGCATCATGGTACTGCCGAATAGCATCAATCACCTGCTGGATAAGGGGCTCGTCGGCCTCTACCAATTCAATGAACGTGTCCTTGTCCACTGTCATGCTCCGCTCACGTGGTCAGACCATTATAGGTGCGCTTCGCACGCCAGCCCAGCTATTCGATTTCGCTCAAGCGCTGCTGCCAGTTCTCCCGCTCGAGCATCAGTCCGTGCGAGTTGGTCGGAGAGTACCATGGCCGCCTTTGGCTCTACCGCTCGCTTTAGATCAAGCAAATAGATGGCATATGGCCACTTTTAGCCGTCAAGGAAGAAATCGTGAAGAAGATTTTGCTCGCCGCTCTGCCGCTGCCTTTGTTGGCCTCTGTTGCCATAGCGCAGCCTTCGGAAGACGAAATCTTGCTCATGGCTGCTTCGCAGAAGGCTGTTGAGATCTATAGAGATTCAGGCGTAGCCGGAATGGGAGCAGCCGTTGATGACTGCTCGTCCGGGCTGAGCAGAGCCTCGGCAGCAGAGGATGTGGAGTTCTGTGTGGCGTTAAGTCTTGCCACGATGCACGTCGATGACATGACTACGAGAGCTCAAAGCATTCCTCGCGGCAATCAGTTCAAGGAAGGCTACGTATTCGCTCAGGCAGAAGAACTTCTCAAATTCTTTGCACCCACTGAACATCAAGGACAGCTAACACCTTATCTTCAAGAGCGAAGTGCCAAAATCGCAAACTATGTGGCGATCGCGGCAAATGCCCCACAGCCTGCCCAACACGCTCAACAGGAAACAGCAGATGCACAGGCGGTCGCAGAAGCGTTTGCCATATTCTGGCAATCCACTGACTGTAATGAGATGCGCTCCTTAAGCCAGTGGGACGAGTTGATTGCAGTGCTAAAAACCACCGATCAACAGCTTTGCGCCACTTTTGTCCAGATGCACCAGCAGGTGCAAGGCGTTCAGGTGACCAATGTCCAATCTCTACCTGGCGCAAGGGCCAGAGTGACAGCTACGCTGGCCCTACGACAGCAAAGCATGCAACAGCAGGACACTTTCGTTCTGGTAAACGGTAAGTGGCTGCTTGCCGGCAGAAACAATTGAGGAGGCCATCCTCCCCTTGAGCGGGTCGCTGGCTGCGCCCGCTCTCACAGCAACGCCACGGAATACGTGGCCTGTACTACGGTTTATTGCGGCTCCGCTCCCACAAGAGCACCACCGCCTGGCCAGCCTTTTCGTTCATCCTCTCCCATCAGATCCCAAGCCATATCCTCATCCTTCACCCCGCCCTTGCACGCCGCATAGCGCGACCCACCGCCGACCCGCAGACCGGCGTACATCAAGCCGGCCCGTCGCTTGTCTGCGCCCAGGGCGAGCAGCATCTCGTAGAACAGCGCATCGCACACGGC
>NZ_MOMO01000002.1:0-4934 GCF_009933855.1 Pseudomonas sp. SG-MS2
GGTAACCGCCAGCCTCGCCACACTGCGTCGAAATTGTGTGGGCAGGGCCGTGGATGAACCGGTACCGACGATGACCGCCGGCGCTGAGCACCACGCCCTACTCGAGTACAAGCTATCGCCAGAGCATGAGGAAGGCGCACTGCGCGTCGCGGCATTCCTGATCAGCTACTACGGCACGGAGAACATCAGCGCCTGCGACTCGCCAGCGCCGACCGTGACCACCAAGGACCGCCTGGGCCTGGTCACCGTGTTCGTGAAGGGAACGCCCTATGTGATCGTCGACATCTGCCTGCGCATGCTCCAGCCACATGAGCTCTACCGCGCCCAGGGCTTCCCAGCCAGCTACATCATCGACAAGGGCGCCGACGGCAAGCCGTTCACCAAGACGGAGCAGGTGCACATGTGCGGCAATAGCGTCAGCCCGCCGCCGATGGCTGCTCTTGCGAAAGCGAATGACCCGTGGCGATGCCGTAATACGACGTCAGCTGCCGCATAGTTTAGCAACAAGATAAATATTATTTACTTCCCGACACTTTCCTTAGCCAACCTCCCTCTAGGAGTAATTCCGCCAAGCACTAAACTTTTCATTGCGTTATGAGAAGCAGCCTCAGCTTCCCGAGATGTCATAACCAGCACATTAGACCCCATATAATTGAAAGTCTCTGAAAAATCTCCCTTGTCGTCCCCACCAACATACAAATGAAATTTGATACCTAAAATTTCAAACATGTAGGCGTGCCTACCAAACATTTTTCGGGATACGGGCGTAGTCATGACACCGTTAATTGAACGATGGACGTTAATCGTCACAATAAGCTTGACACGCCTCATTTCGCCATGACTCAACAGTAAGTCACGAAAAATTTTCTCGTACGGGCCCAGGTCAACTTTTGTTAGCTTGGCATTACTGCGCGACCAAACATGAGCCCGCCAAATCATACTCACCGCAAAATAATAGAGGCCTCGCAAAACACCATCAGGAAAGGAAGCGCTATGAAATAGTTCGGCGCTTCTGTCGGTGCTTTCCAGTTTGGCCTCCTTTATTAGTTCTAAAAATGGAAAGCCCTTACGAGTAGACCAAAGCCTGGCAACGACACTTTCTCCATGCTTTGAAAATAATTGCTCACAGGAGGAACACAGCAACTTCATTGTAACTTGGTTATCGGAATAAAAAGCATCCCCATCCCCAGCACTAACATGAATCGGTGAGTCCTCGGTTTCTCCTTTAGTTCTGACATGCTTATATGCTGACTTTGGAAAAAAATGGCTTTCCATAAGCACTTCTATTCGAAGGCACAATGCACAGCCCGTAGAATTCCTTTGATTTTTCAACTCACTATCAATCATTCACTTTACCCACTGAACAAATTCGCACTGCCAGGCCGTTCAAAGCTTCATTCCGTCATCTGATCCTAAAAAATGTAATCAATCAACTCCCCCTCTATTCACTGCCGCGATATGGCGGCCAAGGAATCGTCATGCCTGAAGAAATCAAACTGATCCAGCGGGCGTCGGTCGTGCGCGACGAAAACGGGATGTTCCAGCATCCGGACCTTCCCGACTTCGACGAGGGTGATGGCGACAAGTGCAAGGCCTGGATTGCCCAGCAGGGGCTGCAGGTTTGCATGGTCAGCCTGGAATACGCCGATGAGGCGATTGCCAACCGCTACTTCGAAAGCCATGACCCAGATTGCAGCTATTGGAAGCCGGAACGGCCTACCGGCGGCGACTGGTTCTGCCTGGCCATCCACGACACTGACGACGGTCCCGTGTGCTGGTGGGCGCGCCGAGAGGTGAAACCATGACCGACCTGATCGAAGTGAGGGTATCCAACCTGATCGGCGCGCCGCTGGACTGGGCAGTGGCCATGGCTGAAGGGTTCACCATCGATCCGGAATGCCGAACAACTGTGTGGCACCCTGATGGATTGCCTTGCAGCATCAGCATCCGCGGCGCTGAAGATGGCTTCGGTTGGCGGCCCTCCACCAACTGGGCACAGGGCGGCCAACTGATCGACAGGCATAGCGGCACCACACAGCACATCCCAGGGCTTCCAGAAGACCTGCGCTACGCAGGTGGCCCGGCCGGCGCCGGGATTTGGTGCTACGGCCCCACGGCGCTCATCGCGTTCTGCCGGGGGCTCGTTAACCACAAGCTCGGCGATACCGTCCAGGTGCCGAATGAGCTGCTGTCATGCCCAAACTGATCAAAGTGCACACCTGCGACCTAGCTGGCAAGGCGTTGCTCTGGGCTGTCGAACTGGTCGACGGGCCAATCCCGCCGGCGGCCGGCCAACTGCTACTGCCACTCAGCGGCCAGGCCATCGACGACGCGACCGGCGAGTATCTCATCGAAAAGCACAGCATCTGGATTGACCGCGGCTACAGCTGGCCCTGGCTGGCCTGCGTGTCAGGTCACCCGCTGGACCGCCAGCCCGGTGATACGCGGGCCGAAGCTGCAGCCCGGGCGATCGTGCACCACGCCCGCGGCGAAACCATCAAAGTACCGAGGGAGCTATGCCAATGATCCTGCCCCTGATGTACATGGCCTATCTGATTTACAGGGGGCCGCGATGAGCTGCATCCGCATCGAGCACGGTTTTGTCTGCCGCTCGCCGTTCTACCGCCTGCCTCTGGCCGACGGCACCAGGGTGTTCATGAGCTGGCACAACTACCTCGGGCCCACCTTCTTTCGCGACCGCAATGAGCAACGCGAGATCGAGGACTGGTACGAAAACCCGCTCATCTGTAACGCCCTCGACTGGTTCATCAAGCGCGGCCACCGGGCCTAACCCACCCTATACAACGCAAGCCCGCCGACATGCGCGGGCATGGGGAGCTATTGCCATGACGAAACACAAACACACGCCCGGCCCATGGGAAGTCCTGAACGAAACCGAGGTTTTCACCGGTCTCGGCGCTGACAGCGGCGATGGCGTGAAAGCACTCCCCTCTGACGGCTGGATGATCGCTGACTGCGGCGACTGCGTGACCTTCACCGAGATCGGCCCTGCGGAACTCAGCCGGGACCTGCGCCGGGCCAACGCAAAGCTGATCGCCGCGGCGCCCCTGCTTCTGGCCGACCTGACCGCAGCCGCCGCCCAGTTGCGCAAGTACGAAACCCTGCACAGGGCCAAGGGCACTGCTGACAGCCTGGCCAAAGCCGAGGTCAACGCTGAGTTGGCGTCACGGTTCGAACAGACCATCGCACAGGCCACGACCTGACAACCAACCTGCCGCCACCGGCGGCGTGGAGATCACCCATGACCACCCCATTCAAGGCCTACACCCTGGGCGAGGACTTCGCCGTCAGGGAGGTCACCATCGTGCGCAGCGGGCTTTTCTGCCTGGACAGCAAAGGCGTGAAGCATCCGAAGCCGAAGCTTTTCACCAGCGCCAAGGCTGCGCAGGAAAAAGCCAGGAAGTGGCTGGCTGACCGAGAGGCACAGCTTTCCAAAGAAAACGCGCTGCACGAGCAGCGGAAGAAGATCGTCGAATCCTACTGATCACCGCCGGGTACGGCAGGAGCCTTATATGGAACCAGAAATCATCCACATCCCCGAGCTGGCCAAACTGCTTGGCCGGTCCGAATCGGCTATCCGCAGTGCCAGGCAGGCCGGCGCCAGCTGGCTTCCACCCTTCTTCAAGCAAGGCAGCCGGATCTGCTGGCGTGTCACCACGGTGCGAAAGTTTTTGCAGGAATGCGAAAGCGGGCTGCACGCGCCGGCGCGCCCCGGGCGAAAGCGCCAGACGCCGCCGACGCTGGCCAGCGTACGCTAACCCAGCTTGTCTGCCAGCGTATCGGGGCACAGGTGGGTATAGCGCTTGAGCATGCTCAGCGACTTGTGCCCCGTGATGGCACTCACCTCCATCATGGACAACCCCTTTTCGAACAACCTGGACGTGCCCTCATGTCGCAGGTCATGGAAGTGCAGGTCGCCGACATTGGCTGCCTTGCATGCTCGCGTGAAGTACTGGCTGACCGAATGCGGCGCCAGCGAGAACACCTTGCCGTCCATACGCGCCGGCAAAGACTCGAGCAGCTGCCGCGCACGCATCGATAGTGGAACGAGGCGCCGAGTACCGTTCTTGGTGTCTTCCAGGATCGCGTGCTTCGGCTTGACGTTCTCCCGCCGGAGAGTAAGCAGCTCGCTGCGGCGCATCGCCGTTTCAACCGCGATACCGATGATGGCCGGCATTTCGGCGTGAATATCGCCTGCTGCCTTGATCACATCCTTCAGCTCTTGCGCACTGGGCCGCCGATCGCGTGAATTCGCGCCCTTCGGCATCCTAAGCTTCGCCACCGGGTTGCTCAGTCCCTCAATACCCCAGTCCTTGATGGCCACCGTATAAAGGTGGCTGATCACCGCCAGGTCCAGCTTGACCGTTGCGGTGGACTTCCCTTCCTTGAGTTCATCATCCCTATATGCAGCCATATCGCTTGACCGGATCGCGGCCAGGCCCTTGTTCGCCAGCTTATGAAGCTTCCACCTGTTGATGCGGGTCTGCTCCTGCTTGGCGCCCTTCTTCATCGAAGTCACCTCGCGGGAGTAGCGGTCGAGCGCTTCCTTCAGCGTGGTGCTCTCCGCCTCTCGCATGTCGACGAACCGCGCACGCGACATGTCGCCCTCGATCTCGGCCGCCCAGCGCTGGGCCTCGGCCTTGGTGTCGAAGGTCGCGGAGATAGTGGGATATCCTTTTCGGCGGATCTTGGTCCGCCATGCCCCGTTGGGGCGCTGCTCGATAGTGGCCATGTAACGGATTCTGCCGGGGACACCTGGGACATGCAATTTCTTCCAGTGTCCCAGGATTGTCCCAAATCGCGGGGCCAACAAAATCCGCAGGCATTAAAAAAGCCCCGCAACCTCAATGGCTGCGGGGCTTTCGAATGTGGAGGCCGAGGTCGGAATCGAACCGGCGTAGACGGATTTGCAA
>NZ_MOMO01000011.1:0-10097 GCF_009933855.1 Pseudomonas sp. SG-MS2
CAAGACAGTTTCGCTCACGTATCCATCCTTTGCATGGGGGCGCGTCGCTCTGAGCTTAGCGCCTTAAGAGGCAGGTGCAGCGCTGCGCTGCACGGCTGCCAGCAAGGCCGTGGCACTCGCGCCACGGCAATCCACAATCTGTTGTGCCCCTGCGGCCCTGGCCTGCTCGGCCACCCTGGGGCTCGGCACGAACAATGGCAAGCGCGCCACACGCGGCCAATCGGCAGCGGCCATCCGTTGCAGGTGTTCAAGACCCTGCCCACTGCTGACCACCACGCCGTTCAGGCGTTCCGCTTCGATGCGACCCACCAGCGTGCCCGCCGGATACACCGGCAGGCAACGACGATACAGTTCCAGATAATCGACACTAGCACCTTGCTCTGCAAGACGCTCGGCCAGCAGTTCGCGACCCCCTACACCACGCACGATCAGGACACGTGGCGCAGGCCCCGCCATAGCCTCGTGCAAGGCCGGGAGCGTGAGCAAGGCTTCGCTGTCGTCACCCTGTGCAGGGTAAGTCACCGTCAGCCCCGCAGACTGCAACACCGCCGCCGTGGCTTCACCTACAGTGAACCATCCGGCTGAAGGGGGCTGCAGCCCTGCTTGTGCGAGCTGCGCAAGCAGCAACCTGGCTGCAGGTTTACTGACCACGATCATGGCCTGGCACTGCCCTAGCCCGGCAAGCTGCTGGCGCTGCCGAGCGTCCGGTTGCACTGGCTCGATCGCCAGCAAGGGCAGGCAGGCGCTGGCAATGCCGGCAGCTGCCAGCGTCTGCGCCAGCGCCGCGCAGTCCTCTTCAGGACGGGTCAGCAACAGGCGCCAGGGGCTCACGGGTGCCCGGCCTCACCGTAGACTTCCTTGAGAATGGCCGCGGCACCTTGGCCCAGCAGGTCTTCGGCCACCTGCACCCCCAACGTTTCGGCGGATGCCCGCGGTGCACGGGCGTCAGCCACCAACAGGGTCCCACCGCTGGGCTGGCCAACCAGCCCGCGCAGCCATAGTTGCTCGCCTTCGAGCACGGCATAGCAGGCAATCGGTACCTGGCAGCCGCCGTTCAAGTGCTTGTTCAACGCTCGTTCGGCCACCACACGGTCAGCGGTATCGGCGTGGTGCAAAGGCGCCAACAGCGCATGGATCTCGCTGTCTGCGCTACGGCATTCGATGCCCACCGCGCCCTGGCCACCGGCCGGCAGGCTGTCGTCGACGCTGATGCTGGCGGTGATGCGTTCTTCGAAGCCCAGGCGGATCAGGCCCGCCGCGGCAAGGATGATGGCGTCGTACTCACCGGCATCGAGCTTGGCCAGGCGAGTGTTGACGTTGCCGCGCAGAAAGCGGATTTGCAGGTCAGGGCGGCGCGCCAGCAACTGGGCCTGACGGCGCAGGCTGGAGGTGCCGACGATGCTACCGGCAGGCAGAGCCTCAAGGCTGGGAAAATGGTTGGAAACGAAGGCATCGCGCGGGTCTTCACGTTCACAGATGCAGTACAGGCCCAGGCCTTCGGGGAAGTCCATGGGTACGTCCTTCATCGAATGCACGGCGATGTCGGCCTCATTGTCCAGCAGGGCGGTTTCCAGCTCCTTGACGAACAGGCCTTTGCCGCCGATCTTCGCCAGCGGCGCGTCGAGCAGTTTGTCGCCGCGGCTGACCATGGGCACCAGAGTCACCAGAAGGCCAGGGTGCGCCTGTTCGAGGCGGGCTTTGACGTATTCGGCCTGCCACAGGGCCAAGGCACTTTTACGGGTGGCAATGCGGATTTCGCGAGTGGACATGGAACGCCCCAATACTTAGGAATGCCGCCGATGATAACAGCTCCGTCGGTATCGCTAGCAGATGTGGGTCACGATCCAGTTTTGCCTTGTGCGCCCTCATCGCCGTTTGCCGGAGATGAGGGCCCTGCAGGGCTCAGAGCGTCTGCATCATCTTGCGTACGCCAGCCACATGCCGGCGGCTGACAGTCAAGGCATCACCATCCAGGCCTTTGAGGAACAGTTGAAAATGCCCAAGCGGCGTGCGCTGCAGGCGTTCGATGCGCTCGCGGGCTACCAGGGCGTTGCGGTGGATACGCACGAAGCGTTCGCCGAACTCATCTTCCAGTGCCTTGAGTGGCTCATCAAGCAGCACTTCACCTGCTTCATGGCGCAACGTCACATATTTGTGGTCGGCGATGAAATAGATCACCTGCGGCAAAGGGATCAGCTCGATGCCCTTGCGCGTACGCGCGCTGATATGGCTGCGCGGGCCACCCCCTTCACTGCCCGGCCGGGTCAGCGCCGCCAACTGCGTACGGCTGGGTTTCTCAGCCTTGCGCAAGGCATCGCGCAGGGCATGGGGATGGATCGGTTTGGTTACATGGCTGAGGGTGCTGTCCGTGAAAGCCTCTGCGCCGTATTCATCGTCACCGGTGCAGAACACCACCGACGGTGGCGCTTCGCGCTCGCACAGGCGGGCCGCGACCTGCAGGCCATCGAGGCCCGGCATACCGATGTCCAGGAGGACCACATCGGGCTTGAGGCTTTCGATCAGGGCCAGGGCCTCCTCGCCGTTGGTGGCGCTGGGCTCCAGCACGGTGTACCCCTCCAGTTCCCCGAATAACCGCGTCAAGCGTTCACGGGCTTGGGGTTCGTCATCAACGATCAGGACATTCATAATTGCTCTGGATTCCTGAGTGAGTCTCGCACAGGTATAGCGTAGACAGTTGCAGGTCGAGCGACACTGCGGTCACGCTCTAGACCAATACGATGGCCAAAGATTCACTGCGCCGGCAGATTCGCTGCCAGTCCTTTGTCCAACTGTAGACGGTCCGTGGAACACTGCCGTTCAATCGTTGAATATCGTCTTCGCCTGCATTGAGCGCTGTTTTCTGCAGATTTCTGTCGACCGGCGTCCTTCGGCCACAAGCCCAACCCTGCTATTATCGGCGCCACTTTTTCGTTCACGCCTTCAACGAGTGAATCCATGAGCACCGACAAGACCAATCAGTCCTGGGGCGGCCGCTTCAGTGAACCCGTCGACGCCTTCGTCGCCCGCTTCACCGCCTCGGTCGATTTCGACAAGCGCCTGTACCGCCACGACATCATGGGTTCGATCGCCCACGCCACCATGCTGGCGCAGGTCGGTGTACTCAGCGATGCCGAGCGCGACACCATCATCGATGGCCTGAACACCATCCAGGGTGAAATCGAAGCCGGCAATTTCGACTGGCGCGTCGACCTCGAAGACGTGCACATGAACATCGAAGCACGCCTGACCGACCGCATCGGCATTACCGGCAAGAAGCTGCACACCGGCCGTAGCCGCAACGACCAGGTCGCCACCGACATCCGCCTGTGGCTGCGCGACGAGATCGACCTGATTCTGGCCGAGATCACCCGCCTGCAGCAGGGCCTGCTGGAACAGGCCGAGCGTGAAGCCGAAACCATCATGCCGGGCTTCACCCACCTGCAGACCGCTCAGCCAGTCACCTTCGGCCACCACCTGCTGGCCTGGTTCGAAATGCTCAGCCGTGACTACGAGCGCCTGGTCGACTGCCGCAAGCGCGCCAACCGCATGCCTCTGGGCAGCGCTGCGCTGGCTGGCACCACCTACCCGATCGACCGCGAACTGACCTGCAAGCTATTGGGTTTCGAAGCCATTGCCGGCAACTCGCTGGATGGCGTTTCGGACCGTGATTTCGCCATCGAATTCTGCGCTGCCGCCAGCGTGGCGATGATGCACCTGTCGCGCTTCTCCGAAGAGCTGGTGCTGTGGACCAGCGCCCAGTTCCAGTTCGTCGATCTGCCCGACCGTTTCTGCACTGGCAGCTCGATCATGCCGCAGAAGAAGAACCCGGACGTGCCGGAGCTGGTGCGTGGCAAGAGCGGCCGTGTGTTCGGCGCCCTGACCGGCCTGCTGACCTTGATGAAAGGCCAGCCGCTGGCCTACAACAAGGACAACCAGGAAGACAAGGAGCCGCTGTTCGACGCCGCCGATACCCTGCGCGATTCGCTGCGTGCCTTTGCCGACATGATCCCAGCCATCAAGCCACGCCACGCGATCATGCGCGAAGCGGCCCTGCGCGGCTTCTCTACCGCCACCGACCTGGCCGACTACCTGGTGCGCCGCGGCCTGCCGTTCCGTGATTGCCACGAAATCGTCGGCCATGCCGTGAAGTATGGCGTCGACACCGGCAAGGATCTGGCCGAGATGAGCCTGGACGAACTGCGCCAGTTCAGCGACCAGATCGAGCAGGATGTGTTCGCCGTGCTGACCCTGGAAGGCTCGGTGAATGCCCGCGACCACATTGGCGGCACTGCGCCGGCGCAGGTGCGTGCTGCCGTTGTACGTGGCAAGGCGCTGCTGGCTTCGCGCTAAGCGCCATTGCGAGGGCTTGGCCCTCGATCCCCGGCAAGCCGGCTCCCACTCGACCGCATCGGCTTCAAGCCCTGTGCAGTACCAGTAGGAGCCGGCCTGCCGGCGATTGGGCTACAAGGCAGCCCTGGTCTTCAGCGCTTACCGCTGCGAATCATCTCCATGAAGGCCGGCATCGCCGCCTCCTTGTCTGCCACGATCCGCGCCATATGCGGGTTTTCGTGCATTTTCTGCAGCAGCGCCTTGGCCTCAGGGAAGTCGGCGAGGAAGTCGACGTTCAGCACCTTCTTGCCTACTGCACAAGCCAGGTCGACCGAGAAGCAGAACATCAGGTCGGCAATCGTCAGTTGTTCACCGGCTACATAGGGTGCAAAACGGCCATTGCGCTTCAACGTGGCGAACCCCGCCAGCAGATCCGCACGCGCGCGCTCCTTGATCAATGGCTCTACCGCCGCGCCAAAGAACGACTCGGCATAGCAGGTACGGGCCGGCAGCTCGATGTACAGCTCGATCTCCTTGAGCAGCTCGCGCACCTTGGCCTGATCGAACGGGTCGGCTGGCAGCAGCGCCTTACCCGGCTGGGTCTGCTCGATATAGTCGAGAATCACACCGGTTTCGCTGAGCAAGCCGTGTTCGGTCTGCAGCACCGGCACTTTGCCGCGCGGGCTGACGTCCAGCGCCTGAGCCGACTGACCACCATAGAAAGTGACCTCTTCGAACGGCAGGCCCTTTTCCAGCAGGGCCAGCTTGACCATGTTGTAGTAGTTGCTGACCGAGAATCCGTGAAGCTTGAGCATGGGGTAACAGCCTCCAGGCCGTAGGGGATTGGCCGGGCTTTTATAGCTCGTTACGCCAGTGCCTGACCAGCGTCATGCACCCGGTCGATGACCGGGCATTGCCGACGCGGGCATGGCACACTGTGTGCCCAATCACAGGAGTAGCGCCATGAGCGAGCCCACCGACATCGACAATGACGACGAAGCCTTCGCCGAGGCGACGCTGACCCAGGCCATCGAAAACCAGATCGAAAGCGGCGAACCGCCGGCAGCCAAGGCTACGTTCAACAAGCTGAGCCTGGTCGGCTACGAGCGCGAAGACATCCTCAACCTCATGGCCCACGTGCTGGCCATCGAGATCGACAACATGCTCGACGAAGACCGTCCGTTCAACACCGAGTGGTACGAAACCGCCCTGCGCGCTCTGCCCGAGCTGCCACCTGAGGCAGATCAAGGCGAGGACGAATAACCCGGCTACACTCCAGGGTCAGGCACCGCTGGCGGTGCCGCCATCCTCGTCTGGAAGTCAGGAGTCGCCATGTCCTTCACCCCCGAACTGATTGCTGAACTGGAAGTCCTTGCCCTGTTCAACCTGGACAGCAGCCAGGAAGGCATCAAGATTCACGCCAATGCCTCCCCCGCGCTGGTCGCAGCAGCTCGACGCCTGCATGAAAAGCAATTGACCGATCAGCCCGATGGCGGTTACCTCACCAGCCTTGGGCATGACGCAGTCGAAAGCGTGCAACTGCTGCTGAACATTCTCAAGTCGCCCCAGCCGGCATAAACCTGCCCCGCCCCATCGCTGGCAAGCCGGCGATGGGGCCCGCCAAGGCGCAAGAAAAATGGCGTCAAAACTCCAATTGCCGCTTATCCGAGTGCATTACTCAGGCTAAACTCGCCAGAGCTCCCCCGGCCTGCCCTGAGTGTGCAATGACCCACCCCCACGAAATCCGCCCCGATATCGACGAAGGCATCGACCGCAAGGTGCTGGCGAAATTGCGTGCGAGGTTTCTGCAACTGAACACGGGCCGGCTACAGCGCGCCATGGATGGGCTTTCGACCCGCCAGCAACAGGTGTTGACCCTGCTACCGCTGCTGTTTCACGTCAACCACCCGCTGCTGCCTGGCTATGTATCGGGTAGCACCCCGGCCGGCGTGTCGGGCTTCGAGCCCGATGCCAACCTGGTCGCCGAAGGCCAACGGCTGGCGCGATCGTTCACGTACAAGACACGCCTGGGCAACCCCAACCGCCCGATCCACGGCCTGTTCCTGATGGGCAGCCTTGGCACGCTGGCCCAGGCTGAGCAAAGCGACATCGACCTGTGGGTCTGTCATGCCCCCGGCCTGGGTGACAGCCAGCTCGATGAACTGCGACGCAAATGCCAGTTGCTCGAAACCTGGGCCGCCAGCCTGGGCGCCGAAGCACACTGCTTCCTGATCGACCCGCAAAGCTTCGCCCAAGGCCTGCGCGACAGCCAGCTGAGCTCTGACGATTGTGGCACCACCCAGCACTACCTGCTGCTCGACGAGTTCTACCGCACGGCCATCTGGCTGGCCGGGCGCACACCGCTTTGGTGGCTGGTGCCGGCGTATGAAGAGCACAACTACAGCAGCTATACCGAAACCTTGCTGTCCAAGCGTTTCATCCGCAGCACCGATGCCCTCGATCTCGGCAACCTGGCCCACATCCCGGCCGGCGAATTCGTCGGCGCTGGCCTGTGGCAGCTGTTCAAAGGTATCGACTCACCTTACAAGTCACTGCTCAAGCTGTTGCTGACTGAGGCCTACGCCAGCGAACATCCAGCCGTGCGCTGCCTGAGCCTGGACTACAAGCAGGCGGTATTTGCCAACCACCTCGACCTCGACGCGCTCGATCCCTATGTAATGGTTTACCGGCGCATCGAACGCTACCTGCAGGCGCGCGGTGAAACCAGGCGGCTGGAGCTGGCAAGGCGCAGCCTTTACCTGAAGGTCAATAAGAAACTCAGCGGCCTGGACCGCGCACGAAGCAACGGCTGGCAGCGCCGGTTGCTCAAGCGCCTGGTCGATGAGTGGGGTTGGGACGAGCGCCAATTGGCGTTGCTCGACAGCCGCAGCCAATGGAAAGTGCGTCAGGTCGCCGTGGAGCGCCGCGAGCTGGTTGCCGAGCTGAACCATAGCTACCGCTTCCTCAGCCAGTTTGCGCAAAACAACAATGCCAGCAGCCGCGCCGACCAGCGCGACCTGAATGTGCTGGGCCGGCGCCTTTATGCCGCGTTCGAGCGCCGTGCCGGCAAGATAGAAGTGATCAACCCCGGCATTGCCCCGGACCTCGCCGAGGACACCCTGACCCTGGTCCAGTCGCCGAACCGCAAGGAACCCGGCAGCCATCACTGGGGCCTGTACAACGGTAACCTGAGCGTTCACGAATGGGAGCACTTCAGCCCGATCAAACGCTGCCGAGAGCTGATCGAGCTGCTGACCTGGGCGCACCGCAACGGCGTCATCGACAGCACCACGCGCCTGGCGCTGCACCCCGGCGCCAGTGACCTGAACGAGTTCGAGCTGTTCAACCTGCTCGGCAGCCTGCAGCAGAGCATCCCTCTGCCATTGGAAACCGTCAGTGAAGTGCGCCTGTTGCAACCGAGCGTGGCCAACGAGATTCTGCTGCTGGTCAACGTCGGTGTCGATCCGTTGCGACACCATCGCGACTTGAACATCCTGATGACCACCGAGCGAACCGACTCGCTGAGCTACGCGGGCGTTCGCGAAAACCTGGTGCTGACCCTCGACCAGATTACCCTCAACAGCTGGAACGAAGTGTTGGTCCAGCGTTACGACGGCGAGCACGCCCTGGCACGTTGCCTGCGCGATTTCCTCAACAGCCTCGGCCAGCGCAGCCACCGGCCGCGCGTGCGGGTGCGCTGTTTCTGCCACAACCGCGCCCAGGCCATCAGCCAGCGGGTCGAGGAGATTTTCGACACGGTGCAGCTGTTGCTAGATCAGGGGCGCAACCACCGCTACCTGCTCCAGGTGGCGCAGCACACACACGTGCTGGAACTGCTGCCCGGCCAGGTCAGCCTGACCACCCTCGCAGAGCATGAGGCCGTACTCGAATGCCTGGGCGAAGAACGCAGCACCTACAGCCCGCTGTACCTGGATGCCAATGCCCTGCAGGACCACGACCTGCCACTGGTACTGGAAAACGCACGCCCCGGCTGCATCCAGGTGTTCTACCGCCTGCTCGAGGGCTGGGCCGACCTGTATGTGCTGGATGAGTACAATGCCCTGTGGCAGCAACGCCTGCCCTTGCACGACGAAAACCACCTGCTGCTGCCGCTGCAGCGCTTTCTGCGCTCGATGGTAATGCGCCACGACGCACGCGTGCCGCTGGACAACCTGCAGCAAGCACCATTGCAGACCCACTATGCGCAACTGCTGCCCTCGGGGCCGGGCAAGGCACGCAGCATAGAGCCGCGGCCAACGCCAGACGACCTCAATGATCAGCCGTATTACGAGGTGCAGGCCATCCTCCAGGCCGGCACGGGCGATGACATGCATGTCACGCTCTATTGCAATCAGCAGGAGTTTTCCGAGCTGGACCACGGCGATGAGCTCTACACCGTGGTCGCCCGGCAGATTCTCAGCCAGCGCCGCAGCGCCGGGCACTACCGCTGTTACATCACAGATCTTGACCTGTCCGAACTGCTCGATGACGAACGGGGCTCGACCCTCCTCTACCTGCGCTACAAGCGCGAGCTGGAGCAGGCTCTGAACGATGGCCTGGCGCAGTTGCAGGCAACCCTGGAGCCTTGAACCCTCAGAGGTCGAAATCGCCCGCAGCTTCAGGCTGGTACTCGACGGCCAGCAACTTGAGCTTGAGGGTCTTGCCCCCCGGCGCAGGCCAGTCGATCCGCTCGCCCACCGACAAGCCCAGCAGTGCGCAACCAATCGGCGCCAGGATCGATACCTTGCCTTCGCCGCCGGCATCCTTCGGATACACCAGGGTCAGGTGGTAGTCCTTGCCACTGGCTTCTTCGCGGCAGTGCACGCGCGAATTCATGGTCACAACACCAGCCGGCACCTCCTCGTGACCGACCACCTGCTCGGCGCGGTCCAGCTCGTCCTGCAGGGCGAGCACACCCGGGGTACTTTCGTCGAGGCTGTCGATCAGGCGCTCCAGACGCTGCACGTCCAATCGGGTAAGGATGAGGGAAGGCTTGGTGCTCATGATCCAGTCAGACTCCATTGAACAGTGGGTTTTCTAGGGGCAGATAAAGCAAAACCCCGCCCAGAGGGCGGGGTTTGATGAGTGCTTTGGCGTCACCGACGCATAACCCGACACTACCACAGCCGGGCAAATACTCAAGCCTGCGCGCGCAAGGACTCGGCTTCGCGGCAAATCTGCCGGCGCCGTTCGTCGTCGGCCGAACGCCACTCACGAATGTGCTCGACATGGCGATGGCAACCGGTGCAAACGCGCTGTTCATCCAGCCGGCACACGCTGATGCACGGCGACGGCACCGCTGGGCTGACGTTGCTGTAAAGCGGCTTGGCGGGCCGCGCCTGGGCACTCATCTCAGATCTCGTCGAAGTCCAGCTTTTCGCCGGCCCGCTCCCAGACAATCCGCTCGAGCATCTCGCCCAGCAGCTCTTCGCTCTTCTCGCAGACCCACTTGCCGCTCTCTTCGTCGTAGTCGAAGTGGAAGCCACCGGAGCGGTCGGCCAGCCAAAGCTGACGCAGTGGCTCCTGGCGGCTGAAGATCAGCTGGCTGCCGTTGTCGAACTTGATGGTAAGGACGCCGGCGGAATTCTCCATGTCCAGGTCCAGGCCGCTCTCGTCGAACAGGTCTTCCAGGGCCTGTTGGGTGGCGTCGACCAGATCATGGAAACGCGCTTCGCTCAAACTCATTGCAGGAACCTCGAAATTGGCTGCGTTACAGGCAGGCCGGGCACGATACGGGCGCTTGGCGCCAGCCGCAAGCGGCGAGCTCC
>NZ_MOMO01000097.1:0-62465 GCF_009933855.1 Pseudomonas sp. SG-MS2
TTGCAAATCCGTCTACGCCGGTTCGATTCCGACCTCGGCCTCCACATTCGAAAGCCCCGCAGATTAACGTCTGCGGGGTTTTTCTTTGCGCGCTAGAAAACCTGATCGTTTCCGCATCACAAGGCATCGTTTCCGCATCAGACCGTTACTTGGTTGGGCTGACCACCTCGCTGACGCGACGATAAACTCGCTTGGTGATCTTCTCATTCGCAGGCCCGAGCCGTCGGTGATGAGCCGAAAGTTGCGCACGCCCTGGAGCTTGCGGCGTTCAAGCAGTGTTTCAATGAGCAGGTCACGGCCGGTCGGCTCACTTTCGATGCGCCCTGCGTGCCCTTTCTATTCGCCGACCGGCCAGGGATTGGTTCTTGTTGAGTACCAATTTATGAGCCGAACAGCTCTCTATCCCAGGCAAACGGGTGGGTAGCATGGGCGCGACTTCCAGAAGGAACCGTTATCCCTAGCCGTTAATGAGGTGTGCCATGCCCAAGGTCGTTCACTTTCACCGTACCGGTGACGCTGATGTTCTGATTCTCGATGAAGTCGCTGTACCCGCGCCGAAAAGCGGCGAGGTTCAGATCGAAGTAAAAGCTATCGGCTTGAACCGTGCGGAAATCATGTACCGCACTGGGCAGTACGTGATTGATCCGCAGTTCCCGGCGAAGCTCGGCTATGAAGCGGCCGGGATTGTCCGCGCGGTTGGTAGTGACGTCAGCGACGTTGTTCCAGGTGATGTAGTTAGCGTCGTGCCGTCATTCTCGTTCGCTGATTACGGCATGTATGGCGAGGTGGTCAATGCGCCCGCGCATGCTGTCGTCAAGCATCCGTCCAACCTCAGCTTCGTAGAGGCAGCGGCCAGTTGGATGATGTTTGTCACTGCATACGGCGCCCTGGTTGAGTACGGCAATCTAAAGGCTGGCGAAACCGTGCTCATCCCGGCTGCGTCGAGCAGTGTCGGCCTGGCAGCGATCCAGATCGCCAACATGCTAGGCGCCATCCCGGTGGCCCTTACTCGCACAAGTGCCAAGCGCCAGGCGTTGCTGGATGTTGGTGCAAAATATGTAATCGCCACCCAGGAAGAGGATTTGATTGCCGAGGTGGCCGCGATCACCGAGGGCGAAGGCGCGCGTATTGTTTTCGACCCCGTTGGTGGCCCCGAGGCAACCAAGTTGATCAAATCCATGGCCAATACCGGGATCTTCTTCCAGTACGGCGCTCTCGATCATCGCGATATCCCGGTTCCGGTCTTCGACATTCTTGGCAAACACCTGACCGTGCGCGGCTACGAGCTGTTCGAAATCACCACAGATATTCAAAAGCTGGCCAATGCCAAGGCATTCGTTGGCAAAGGCTTGGCAGGTGGTCAGCTCAAGCCCGTCATCGACCAGGTCTTCCCGCTCAATGAAATTGCGGCAGCACACCGCCGAATGGAGTCGAATGCGCAGATCGGCAAGATCGTCGTCGTGGTTGACTGAATAGCATCCTGCGGCCGTCAGCCAGGCTGCGGTATGCCATCGCTGCTTGCTACCAAGCAGTGATGGCATATTTTGTTTTGGTGTATGAGAGAGGCGCCTGGCTTCGCTATCGTCCTTAGTGCAGAGTACGTCTGGCCCAATGCACAGGTAACTGGAAGATCGCGATGAACCTGATCGAAGCCATGCAAATGTTCGTGGCAGTTGTTGAGCATGGCAGCTATACCAAAGCGGCCGAGGCGCTCAATGTGCATCGCCCGGCACTCTCCAAGCTCATCCAGAATCTTGAGCACGAATTGGGCGTTCAGCTGTTACACCGCACCACGCGCAGGGTGAACACCACGCCCGCTGGCGATGAGTTCTATGAACGAAGCCTGAAATTACTCGCTGAGCTAGCGGACACGCTGGACTGGTTTTCGCCGACCCGCCCGCCGCGAGGCAAGCTCAGGATCGACATGCAGACCGTACTCGGCCAGGCGGTGATAATCCCGCGATTGCCCGAGTTCATGGATCGCTACCCTGGCCTGGAAATATCTCTGGCAACCTCTGACAATCTGAACGACCTTATCGCGCAAGGCATCGATTGTTCCGTGCGGCTCGGTGATCTGGATGATTCGAGCCTGGTTGCCAAACGTATCGGCGAGGTTGCTTTGGTGACCTGCGCGGCTCCCGCCTACGTAAAGAAACATGGTTTACCCGGCACGCTGGATGATTTACAGGCGCACCTGGCAGTCAACTTCATGGTTGAGCAGCGCCGCCAGATCATGCCTTGGCGATTCAGGGGCAACGGTAAAATGATCAGTGTAAAGATGCGCAGCGCCATCGTCGTCGACAATGCCGGGGCGTTACTCTGCTGCGCGCTGGCGGGGATCGGGATGGTGCAGGGGTTGCGCCCGGCGTTGCAGCGATACATCGATAGCGGGCGCCTGGTGGAGGTTCTGCCGGATGTTCCAGTCGAGCCGAAGACCGTTTCCGTGCTGTTTCCGGATCGCCGGCGCCTGTCCCCCAATGTGCGCGTATTTGTCGAGTGGGTAAGTGCGTTATTCCAAGAGGAAAGGGATTCTCCGATCAGGTCAGCACGCTAGACGAGGGCAAAATCAGTTACGCAGCCCTTTGCGTCGATTGCCACCGTAAGTACCTGAGGGTCGCTCAGGCCCAGGGCCCCCTCAGTGTAGACAAACACCCACCTGAGCAATCTCAGGTCACCCCGGCTCTCGCAATTCTCATATGGGCCAAGCAGCACCTCTAGCTCGCCTGATGTGGATTGCCCGCAAACGATGTATTTCAGTTGCTCCTCAATCCGGGTAGCGCTGATGCTGAAATTCTCAAGCAGCATCTTGTGCTCCAGAGCGGTCATCAGGCGATTTGAATCCGTTTGCATCGTCTCAATACACTCCATGACCAGATCGTAGGTTTGTAGGGCAATTGCCAGTCGGAGTGGATTTTACCCATGGAATGTACTGATTAGTACAAAAAGTTGACCAAGGGTCGTGCGTGAGCTTGTTGGGCGCCGCGGCATCCGATTGTCTGAAAGTCGGCTGCATCCCTCAGCAGGGTGGCTTGATCAACAAGCACCCGCTACGGTGAGGTAATGAAGGAGATGCGGACATGGCAGATAAATATGTCGGAAAAATCATCGGTGTCGGCACGGACAACGTGCGGTACGTGATCAACATTTATCAAGATGAAACCGTTGAGCGCTCGCCGCACGGCATGGTTCGGCATGAGGGTTTGAAGCATTTCGAAATGCAGGCTGGGGGGGATGTGAAAAAGATTTCTGAAACAGAGTACGAGGTTTTGGCTACGGGTGTGAGGGTGACTGTTCTTGACGCTCCGGTCTGAGCCCCGTCAGTAGTTTTTGGCGCGCGAGCCCGGCCAGTCGTGCGACCCCCAAGGCACCAGAAAAAGAAAACCCGCCAACAAGTGGCGGGCCTAAAGAACGTACGAAGCAATGTCAGTGTGCCTATGCACTTGTCATAAATTCGTGAAGAGCTTGTTCGCAGCCTGTCATGGCTGGCTCACTCATGGCTCAGCTCAAGTACGCTGATTACGCACACCGAGGCATCCTCTGCCGGCGTGTCATCGCTGTAGTCCACCTGGTTGTAGACGCCGCCGTGAAAATTCAGCGTCTGCGTCGCCCAGGATGGCGCCAGTTGCAGTGCGGTCGTGGTGCCGCTGCGGCCATTGCTGCTTGCACTGACCATGCAAGCGCCACTTTCGCTCACCTCGATGCTCACATCGAAACGCGTACCCAGCGGCACCTCGGCCAGCACGGTGCTGTTGACTGGCGTGGCCTGGTTAAAATCTGAACGAAAGCCGACAGTGATTTTGCCTTTGTTCCAGAACACCTTGATTGGCGGGCTGTTATTGTCTTTCACATGCAACTGGGCAATTACCACCTTTCGCGCCAGATTTACCTTCTCCAGGGTCATTGTCTGGTGATTGCGGTGGCGCGCTGCGCTGCCCAGTGACCAATACACGGCTTCTTTCCATTCGCAGCGTGTTCGGTGAGTACTTTTGCTGGAAGCACCCTTGGTCGGCGCGGTCATGCGTATCGAGCCGTCACTCTGGCGTGCAACAACGTGGGTCAGGCTAGCCAATGCCTGTGCGCCAGTGACTTCCAAGGCGACCGGGTTGGAGGCGGATTTCGGCACCGGAGTGGTAATGATGAGACTGTCGATGTTTACTGCCATGAGATTTCTCCTTGAAAATTCCGGGTCCTGCAAGGTTTGCGAGCGTGGCAGGTGGGGGAGAAGTTCCATCGAAGAAGTCTGTCACTGATGAAGGGCAGTGCAAAAAAAGCCCGCCATTAAGGCGGGCAAGTCACGTTTGAAGGGAGAGCTTGCAGGATGAAGGCTACCGGTTAAGTCAGCATTAACCCCCATCCATTGACCAGGGCTACTGATGCGCCTATATAGGCGTGCCACTTTCCCAGGAGCGATCATGCGCGACGAAGACGACCTGCACGAGCCCGAACACGATCACCTGCTCGACCACGAATTCCTCTACGACGGCTTCGAACCCGAAGCGGACGCTCAGGGTGCCGAGGATGAAGTCGAGCAGGACGATGCGTTACTGGATGACCTCGATGACGACGAGTGCGACCACCCAGCCTGGCACGACGACCTGGACGACTGACTCAGCGCCCGTCCAGCGAGAAGCGCCCCGGGCCGCTCACCGCCAGGAGCAGCAAGCCGCCAACAATGCTCAGGTTCTTTAGGAACTGGGTCATGTTGGCGGCCCGTTCAGGGTCGACCATGTTCCAGAATGGATGTCCGATCAGCGCGGTGCCCAGCACGAACAGGGCGAACAGGAAGGCCAGCGGACGGGTGTAGAAGCCGAGGATCAGGATGATGGCGACGAAGAGCTCCATGATCACGGCGATCGCTGCGGCAACCATGGGCGCGGGGGCGCCCAGCGAGGTCATGTAGCCGACCGTGCCCTCGAAGCCGGTCAGCTTCGCCCAGCCGGAAATGACGAAGAGGATCATCAATAGCACGCGGGCGATCAGGATGATCACGTCGCGTTGGCCAGCGAACAGGGAGTAGCGCATGGTGGCATTCCAGTGGATGCAGACAAGCTCCACTTTAGCAGCTGCATGGCGAATTTCCGCCGGGCAGCAAAAAGGCGCCGCAAGGGCGCCTTTCCTGGAAGTATGGTGCGAGTGGCGGGACTCGAACCCGCAAGGCTCACGCCGACAGATTTTAAGTCTGCTGTGTATACCAATTCCACCACACTCGCACGCTTGATGCCGGCACGCTTCTAAGCAGAAGGCCCTGGCAATCAAGCGCGCTTTATAACCCATTGTTATAGTTGAGTCAACTATAGCGCCTATGATCTAAGAAGTGGGGTGGCTTTGGCACAGGCGATTGACACCTTACTGTCATTAGGCCACTGTGCCGTTCCTGACTGGATCCAATGAGTGCTGCATCCATGTCCCAAGCCTGTCCTCACCGTGCTGACGGGTGCATCGTCCGCCCATGCTTGGGGGCTACCCTGGCCGAACTCATTGCCGCCCAACCGCTGTGCCTGTGGAGTTTGCATGGTTTCAGCCGACTGCATCGCCTCGCCTGTAATGACCGCCAACCGCTACGAGCAGTTGGTGCAGGCTGTGGTGGACTATGCCATCTACATGCTCGACCCTTCTGGCCATGTGGTGTCGTGGAATGCAGGCGCCGAGCGGATCAAGGGTTACCGTGCTGACGAGGTTATAGGCCGGCATTTCTCGCTGTTCTTCACCCCCCAGGACTGTGCCGAAGGGCGTCCTGACTATTTGCTCAAGCAAGCCCTTGAACTGGGCGTGGCGCAGGATGAGGGCTGGCGGGTACGCAAGGACGGTACGCAATTCTGGGCGTTGGCCGCCCTCGATGTGATCCGCGATGATCTGGGGCACATCATTGGCCTGGCCAAGGTCACGCGCGACATTACAGACCGGCGCGAATCGGCACTGCAACTGGACGCCATCCGCGCCCAACTGTTCCAGGCGCAAAAGCTCGAGGCGCTGGGCCAGTTGACCGGTGGGTTGGCGCATGATTTCAACAACCTGCTCACTATCATCATGAGTTCGGCCAAGTTGGCACTCAATAGCCAGGACCCGGCGCGTGTGCAGCTTATGTTGGAGCACATCGTGGATGCGGGCCGGCGTGGTACCCAGCTGACTCAGCAACTGCTGACGTTCGCTCGGCATCGGCAGATGGAGGTCACGATGGTCGCACCCGCCACGGTGCTGGCTTCGACGCGCAGTTTGCTGGAGCACGCCTTGCCGAGCGATGTCGAGTTGCAGGAGCACCTGCAACCTGACTTGCCCGTGATCGAAGTGGATGCCGGGCAGTTGCAGATGGTATTGCTCAATTTGCTGTTCAATGCCCGCGATGCAATTGGCGAGCGGGGTGCGATCTGCATTGCGCTTGATGCTGTGGTGCTGACGGGCGAAGTGGACGGGCTGCACGGCCCGTTCGTGTGCTTTGAAGTGCGCGACACCGGTGCTGGCATCGACCCCCAAGTGCTGCCACGCATCTTCGAGCCATTTTTCACCACCAAGCCTTTTGGCAAGGGTACAGGCCTTGGGCTCAGTCAGGCCTACGGCTTTGCCAAGCAAAGCAACGGCGCAATCACTGTGCAGAGCACGGTCGGCAAAGGCACCTGCATACGCCTTTACCTGCCGACGTCGGAGCGCGCTGCGGCCCCTCAACTCCACAGGTAATCCTCATGGTTCAGGCACTCAAGCGGCTGTTGACGGGGATCGAAGGGCTCGATGCCCTACTCAAGGGCGGCCTGGTCGCAGGTGGCTCATATATCGTTCAGGGGCCGCCTGGCGCCGGCAAGACCATTCTCGCCAACCAATTGGCCTGTGGTCATGTGCGCAACGGCGGCCGAGTATTGGTTGCCACCTTGCTCAGCGAGTCCCATGAACGGCTTTTTCAGTACCTAGCGACCTTGAGGTTCTTCGACTCGACGCTGATCGGTGACCAGGTCCAATTCGTCAGCGCCTTCGATACCCTTGAACAAGAGGGGCTCGATGCGGTGGTCAAATTGCTCCGCCAGGAAATCGGCCGGCAGCAAGCCAGCCTGCTGATCGTTGACGGCGTGCTCAACGCCCGGGTCCGCGCGGAAACGGCACTGGACACCAAAAAGTTCGTTTCCGAATTGCAGGGGCATGCCGCTTTTGCCGGCTGTACCGTGCTGCTGCTGACCAGTGCCCGGCTCGATGAAGGCAGCCCCGAGCACACCATGGTCGATGGCGTGATCGAACTGGGCGAACAACTGCTGGGCAGCCGCGCCGTGCGCCATGTGCAACTGCGCAAAACGCGGGGTAGTGGGGCGCTGTCCGGGCGCCATGAATGCCTGATCGACGAGGCCGGGATCCATGTGTATCCGCGCCTGGAGGCGGTGTACAGCCACCCCAGCCAGCTGGGCTCGGCCACGCTGAGCCAGGTGACCACGGGCGTATCCACGCTGGATGAAATGCTGGGGGGCGGGCTGGCCAGTGGCTCGGTCAGTTTGTTGATGGGCCCCTCGGGCGTTGGCAAGACGTCACTGGGCCTGGCCTTTCTTGGCGCAGCAACTGCTCAGAGCCCCGCGCTGCATTTTGGCTTCTATGAAACACCTGCAAGGTTACGCCTGAAGGCCACCTCCTTGGGTTACGATTTCGCCGCGCTGGAACGGCAAGGTGCTTTGCAATTGAGCTGGCAGCCGACTACCGAGGGTTTGCTCGACCAGGTTGGTGCGCGCCTGCTGGAACAAGTTCAGCAGCAGGGCAGCAAGCGTGTCCTGATAGACAGCCTGGGCGCATTCAGCCGCCTGGCAACTGATCCGGCACGGCTCAACGCGTTCTTCCGCGCCTTGACTGGCGAGCTGCGCGCACGCGATATCAGCGTCATGCTCACCTGGGAGATGCGCGACCTCTTCGGCTCGGAAATCACCGCCCCGGCCCCCGACCTGTCGAGCATCGTCGATAACCTCTTGCTGATGCGTTTTGTCGAACTGGATTCGCAACTGCGGAGCATGTTGTCAGTGCTCAAGGTGCGTGACAGCCATCACGACCCCGCGCTGCATGAGTTGCGTATCGGGCCGCAGGGCATCCACCTGCACAAGGCTTTCGAGGGCTCATCCGGTGTGCTCTCGGGTACTCCGGTGCCCCAAGGCAGTGGGTGAAGGGCCTGTTGATGAACACTATCCTGATCGTCGATGACGAATACCTGATCGCCGATATCCTGGGCTTTGCCCTGGAGGACGAAGGCTTTTTGGTGGAAAAGGCGAGCAATGGGCGCAAGGCCCTGGAAGCGTTGCAGGAAAAACGCGTGGATCTGGTGATCACCGATTACATGATGCCGGTGCTCAACGGCGAAGAGCTGGTGCTGGCGATCCGCAAAGAGTTGCAGCTGCCCGACCTGCCCGTGATCCTCATGAGCGGCGCGCAGGCCAGCCAGGGACGCCCGGAGCTGTTCGCTGCGGCGTTCGACAAACCGTTCGACGTGGACAAGTTGATCGCCAAAGTGCGCGAGCTGCTTGGCGCCTGAGGCTCGGGCTGCGGTGTGTGTACCCAATCGATCAAGCGCGTCCGTGCGGCTTGAAGTGTCGCAATCAGTGTTGGTCGTCGTGCTTTTCCGGGGCCGGGCTGCCGGCCTGGATACGCTTGAAGATTTCTTCCCGGTGCACCTGGACATCCTTTGGTGCATCGATGCCAATCCTCACCTGCATCCCCTTCACGCCCAGAATGGTGACTTTGATGTCATCGTTGATGACGATGCTTTCGCCAACCTTACGGGTGAGTATCAGCATGTAGTTCTCCTTGGTGATATCAAAATCCACCCGGCAAGTGCCGCAGTGGTGGGAGCCTGTCCCTCTTCCTTCTCATTAAAGACGCTTTCGGCGGATATTAATTCCCCGTCAGACAAATTCTGTTGTGTGTCTTTAGTTGCAGGTGCCGTTGTAAAACGCGGTAAGCGTCCCGGCGAAGGTGCTCGGTGGCAAGGATAGGGGGCTTCGGCCTTAATGGGAAATTTCTCTGCATGATTGCAGGCATAGGCTCGCTCAATTGGCTTGCGCTTGCTCCAGTGCCTGCAGAAACAACAGCAACGCTACCTCTTCGGGATCAAGGCCTTTGCGCACACGGCTGCCAGGCAGCTCTGCCAGGCGCCCCAAGGCGTAATGCTCCAGCACTGCAGGGTGGATGTAGCAGCGCCTGCACACGGCTGGGGTATTGCCCAGGCGCGCGGCCACCTGCTTGACGATACTCGCAACCTGGCGCTTTGCCTCGCTCTCGGGCTCCCAGGCCAGCGGCCTGAGCAGGCTCAGCGCCAGGCTGCTACCTGCCCAGGTGCGGTAATCCTTGGCAGTGAAATCGGCCCCGGTCAGTTGTTGCAGGAACTGGTTGATCTCACTGGACCCAATGCTGTGCCGCTGGCCTTCTTCGTCCAGATACTGGAATAGCGCCTGCCCCGGCAGCTCCATGCAGCGTTTGAGCAGGTTGGCCAGGCGTCGGTCGCGCAGGGTGACATTGTGTTCCACGCCGCGCTTGCCGCGGAACTGGAAGCGGATGGTGCTGCCCTCGACCTTGACGTGGCGGTTGCGCAGCGTGGTCAGGCCGTAGGATTTGTTGTCGCGCAGGTAGCGCTCGTTGCCGATGCGGATCAGTGTGTGGTCCAGCAGGCTGACCACCAGTGCCATTACCTTCTCCCGGTCCAGCCCCGGGCGCGCCAGGTGTGTCTCCAGCTGTGCGCGAAGCTTGGGCAATGCCTGGGCAAAGGCCAGCATGCGCCCATATTTGTGTTGATCGCGCAGCTCGCGCCACTGGGCGTGGTAGCGGTACTGCTTGCGGCCACGCGCATCGCGCCCTGTGGCTTGCAGGTGGCCTTGCGGGTCGGCGCAGATCCACACGTCGGTGTAGGCCGGCGGGATCACCAGGGCGGCGATGCGCGCCAGCGTTTCACTGTCGCGCACACGTTGGCCTTGGGCATCCAAATAGATGAAACGGTCACGCCAGCGGCGCCGGCTCAGGCCGGGCTGGCTATCGTCAACGTAATGCAGGCTGGCGGGCAAGTTGCAGTCAGGCATGGGCGGCAGGCCTCGTTCAGGTCACTGATCAATGGACAGCGGCCGTGCGAGCGATGCTCAGCCCAATAGCGCTACCGACTTTATTTGCGCAAACAAAGCCTGCCCCGGGTGCAGGCCGAGCTGGTCCGCCGAGAAGCGGGTGATGCGCGCCAGCAGGGCATTGCCGCCGGCATCCAGGCTTACCAGCACATGCGCCGGGTTATCCGCCGGGTGCACTTCGCGTACGCGCACCGCCAGCCGGTTGAGGATACTGGAGGTACCATCTGCCGTTAGCGTGAGGCTGACATCGCGGGCCTGAACCTTCACGCGCAAGGCGCTGCCCATGCTGTGTGCCGGGTGGGCAATGCGTAGTAAAGGCGCTTCGTGGCCAGCCAGGCGCAGGTCCAGCAGGCCGTACTGCGGGTCGTGGCCAACCACAAGGCCCTCGAACACCACGCCGGCATCGTCGCCCTGAGCCAGCGACAGGTCCAGGCGGGCGAGCGTCTGGCCAATCGGGCCACTGGCCGTGGCCTTGCCTTGCTCCAGCAGCACCAGGTGATCGGCCAACCGCGCCACTTCATCCTGGGCATGGCTGACGTACACCAGCGGGATGTCCAGTTCCTCGTGCAGGCGCTCCAGGTAGGGCAGGATCTCACGCTTGCGCGGCCCGTCCAGTGCGGCCAGGGGCTCATCCATTAACAACAGGCGCGGGCTGCTGAGCAGCGCCCGGGCGATGCCCACACGCTGGGCCTCGCCGCCGGACAGGGTTGCGGGCCTGCGCTCGAGCAGGTGGCCGATGCCCAGCAGCTGGCAGGCCTGGTCGAGGCTGACCTTGCGCTGGCCTGGTGCGATTCGCCACCAGCCGAACTCCAGGTTGCCGCGCACCGACAAGTGCGGGAACAGGCTGGCCTCCTGGAACACGTAGCCGACCGGGCGCAGGTGCGGCGCCAGGAAGTGGCCACGTGTGCTGTCTTCCCAGACTTCACCGTTGACCTCGATGTACGCGCTCGCAGCCCGTTCCAGCCCGGCCAGGCAGCGCAGGCACGAGGTTTTGCCCGATCCGGAATGGCCGAACAGCGCGCTGATGCCGCGCCCTGGCAGTTGCAGGTCGACATCCAGGGTAAAGTCGTCACGCCCAAGCTTGAGGCGCGCCACAATCGATCCGGTCATTTCAGCTCCAGCCAGGCTTGCCACGGCGCCCCGCGTACAGCAGGAGCAGCACCAGGAACGAGAACACCAGCATGGCACCTGCCAGCCAGTGGGCTTGCGTATACTCCATGGCCTCGACGTGATCGAAGATCTGCACCGAGACCACGCGGGTCTTGTCGGGGATGTTGCCGCCAATCATCAGCACCACGCCAAACTCGCCTACGGTGTGGGCAAAGCCAAGGATGCTGGCGGTGATGAAGCCAGGCCGCGCCAGCGGCAGCACCACATGCACGAAGGTGTCCCACGGGCTGGCGCGCAAGGTGGCGGCAACTTCCAGCGGGCGCTGGCCGATTGCTGAGAAGGCGTTCTGCAGTGGTTGCACCACGAACGGCAGGGAGTACACCGTCGAGCCGATTACCAGGCCAGTGAAACTGAATACCACGCTTCCCAGGCCCAGCGCCTCGGTGGCCTGGCCTATCCAGCCCTGCGGGCCGAGGGCGATCAGCAGGTAAAAACCGATCACCGTCGGCGGCAGCACCAGTGGTAGCGCCACCACCGCACCCACCGGCCCGCGCAGCCAAGAGCGCGTGCGCGCCAGCCACCAGGCGATAGGCGTGCCGATGAGCAGCAAGATCAGGGTGGTCAGGCTGGCCAGTTTCACCGTCAGCCAGATGGCACCCAGGTCACTGGCGTCCAGGGGCATCAGCGTTCATAACCATAGGATTTGATCAGCGCAGCAGCCTTTGGGCCTTTGAGGTATTCAACCAGTGCCTTGGCCGCCGGGTTGTCTTTGCCCTTGTTGAGAATGACGGCGTCCTGGCGGATAGGGTCGTGCAGTTCGGGCGGTACGACCCAGGCCGAACCACTGGTGACTTTGCCGTCTTTGTAGATCTGCGACAGGGCGACGAAGCCCAGCTCGGCATTGCCGGTGGAGACGAACTGGAAGGCCTGGGTGATGTTCTGGCCTTCGACGATCTTGCCCTGGGTGGCTTCGGCCAGGCCAAGCTTGGCCAGCACCTGAGTGGCGGCCAGGCCGTAGGGTGCCGTCTTCGGGTTGGCGATGGACAGGTGCTTGTACTGGTTTTTCTTCAGTACCTCACCTTGGGCGTCAACATAGCCTTCCTTGGCCGACCACAGCGCAAGGGTGCCGATGGCGTAGGTGAAGCGCGAGCCGGGGACGATGTCCTTTTCCTGCTCCAGCTTGGCCGGGGTTCTGTCATCGGCGGCGAGGAACACCTCGAACGGTGCGCCGTTCTTGATCTGTGCGTAGAACTGCCCCGTGGCGCCATAGGCGGCGATCAGCTTGTGGCCGGTGTCTTTCTCGAAGTCCTTGGCGATGGCCTGGATCGGCGCGGTGAAGTTTGCCGCGACCGCAACCTGCACCTCGTCTGCCCAGGCGCTGTTGAGTGATAGCAGGCAGGCGAGGGCAGTGGCGGTGAGGTGGGGCAGGCGGATACGCATGAAAACAGCTCCCTAGGAGTGCAGGTTATCGTTATAGCGGTAACTATATAGCGATAGGCCCCAAGCCGGAAGGTGCTGTCTGGCTTGCAATCCTTGTAGGAGCCGGCTTGCCGGTGATCACCGGCACAGCCGGTGCCCTAGATAAATTCCTAACGCCCAACCAGCGCCAACGCCCTCTCTGCAATCTCCCGGGTCAACTGTTCAGCCGGCATTGCCTTGCCCAGCCGCAACGCTTGCCCCGCCCACAAGTTGCTGAAGTCGCTGTTGCCTTGCGGGTCGGTGATTGCCCGCAACGGCATCAGCGCGCCGCCTGCCAGGGGGAAGCGTGGCGCCAGTTCACTCATTGGCCCCAGCTCGCGCATGACGCGGTTGTTGATGCCGCGTGCCGGGCGCCCGGTGAACAGGTTGGTCAGGGCCGTGTCGCTGGCCGGTGCACTGTCCAGCGCGCGTCGATGGGCCGCAGACACCTTGGCTTGGGGGCAGAACAGGTAGGCCGTGCCGATTTGCACGGCGCTGGCGCCCAGGGCCAGTGCTGCAACCAGGCCACGGTGGTCAGCGATGCCGCCAGCGGCGATCACCGGCACGCCCACTGCATCGGCAACCTGCGGCACCAGGGCGAAGGTGCCGATCTGGCTGTTGATGTCTTCGCTGAGGAACATGCCGCGATGGCCGCCGGCTTCACTGCCCATGGCAATGATCGCGTCGCAACCCTTGGCCTCCAGCCACAGCGCTTCTTCCACCGTGGTGGCACTGGACAGCACCTTGGCCCCGGCTGCTTTTACCCGCTGCAGCAATGCAGCCTCAGGCAGGCCGAAGTGGAAACTCACCACCTCAGGGCGCAATTGTTCGACCAGCCGGCAGCTGTGCTCGTCGAACGGTGCACGGTTGGAAACCGGAGTGGGAGCCTCGAAGTCGGCGCCAACTTCTGTGTAATACGGTTTGAGTGCCAGCTTCCAGCGCGTTTCGCGGTCGATGTCTGGGGTGGGCGGCTGGTGGCAGAAAAAATTCAGGTTAAGCGGGGCGCCCGGGCAAGCGCTGCGAAAGGCTGCAATCTCGCCGCGCACCTGCTCGCCCGTGAGCATGGCGCAGGGCAGGGCGCCCAGGCCACCGGCTTTGGCCACGGCGATTGCCAGGGGCGAGCCGCTGGCGCCGGCCATGGGCGCCTGGAGGATGGGCAACTCGATGCCCAGCAGATCGAGAATACGATGGTCGGGCCAGTTGCTCATGCAGTCCTCCCTGCGGTTTTACAGTGCCTTGCTGACCTGGATGTCGCTGATCTTGTCGGCGTCGTCGCCGTGGATCTTGCGCAGGGCATCGAGTGCCTGCTCGTGCGAGGCATCGGGCATGACGGCGAAATCCCAGCGGCGTTCGCCGTCGAGCTTGTATTTGATGACGTACTTGATGTTCTGGGTCATGGCGGTCTTATCTGAGTTTGGACGACGAACGACGGATGATCTTGATCTTGTGGGTCAAGGTCGGCTTGCGCGTTACCGAGATGGGACGGGTGGTGACGGTGTCGATGGTGATGTTCCAGAAACCGGTGCTGGGTACCGTGATCTTGGCCGGGAACCGCTCGAAGTGGCCGCCGTGGTAAGTGTGTCGGCCGCCATTTTTGAAGCTGCGGAAGTTGGCGTCGTTCATCAGGCGGATGTTGCAGCGTTGAGAGCACTCGACGACAACGATGTCGTCCTCGTTGAGATGCTCGCGCTGGTGTACGAATTTCATGGGGTGCTCCGCAAAGTCGGGTTCTGCAAACGCGAACGATACCACGATGTCGGGATTGGCTGGCGCGCCTGATGGCATGGGGCTAGATAAATCTGCCGAAGCACGGAGCAAAAGTGCCTGGCCGTGGTCTCATGCATTCCTGATAGGTGAGGTGTGCCAAATGAAGTGGATGGTGGCGGCGTTGTCCCTGACGCTGGGTGGTTGTGTCAGCGTTTCCGAGCTGGAGCAGTCGCACGAAACGATGGATGTGATCTCTGGCAAGACGCCCCGCGAGTATGCCGACTGTGTCAAGGCGGAGCTGGCGAACACCCGTGATCCCTTGGTCGAAGAGCAGCGCGACGATGGCCTGCGGTTGATCGTGCCGCAAAAGTTGACTGCCGGCGCCGGGCCAGCGGCGCTGGTGGACATCGAGGAACGTGGCAGCGGCAGCAGCATCAAGCTGCATGAACGCTTGAACAACTTCCCGCTGCGCCTGGGTGATGTGCGTACGGCGGCGACCAAGTGCATCTCTGGTGGTTGATCTGGCTCAAGTAAAACGCGCTTAACAGGCCAATTGCCATCGGTTGGTCGGGTTGGCGTTGTTGGCAACTCTCTGGCGGGGCTAGTATCCATTTGCTTATGTGTTTTAAGCCTAAGCTTATAACAAAAGAAATGGAGATTCGTGATGACCCCGTTGAGTCGAGTCCTGGTCGGCAGCCTGCTGATCCTGGCCTGGCCCATGGCGCACGCCGCCGATGGCCAGAAAATCTTCACCCAGGGTGGCGCCAACCCTGCCGCCATGGCATGCCTGGGCTGCCATGGCCCGGACGGCAAGGGCATAGCCGCCGCTGGGTTCCCCCGCCTGGCCGGCCTGCCGGCCGGCTACCTGAGCAAGCAGTTGCATGACTGGCGTGCCGGCAGCCGCAAACAGGCGGTGATGGAGCCGCTGGCCAAAGCCTTGACCGAGGATGAGATCACGGCCGTCAGCGACTACCTGGCCAGCCTGCCTGGCGAGCCGGCCCCCGGCTTGCGCCGCCAGCAAATCGCAGACGACCCCACCACCCGGCTGGCCCTTTACGGCGACTGGAGCCGCAACATCCCCGGTTGTGTGCAATGCCATGGCCCCGGTGGCAGTGGTGTCGGCGAGCACTTTCCGCCCCTGGCAGGGCAGCCTGCCAGCTACCTGGTGGCGCAACTCAACGGCTGGCGCGACGGCAGCCGCAGCAACGACCCCAATCAGCTGATGGTTGGTGTGGCCAAGGCCATGACCGATCAAGAGGTCCAGGCAATCGCAGAATTCTTTGCCAAACCTGCCAGCCAGGAGGTCAAGCCATGAAAGCCATGAAAGCCATGAAAGCATTGATGCCAGCGTTGCTGCTGTCGGCCATGGGGCACGCCGTTGCGGCGCCCATCGCCATGGAAGACCAGTCGCAGTTGAACGTTCCTGCTGCCCAGGCCTCAGCGCAGTTCGCGCCTCCCGCGGAGAGTGAGCTGCCGGACAACGCCTTCGGCAAAATGGTACGCGAGGGCCATGCGCTGTTCGTCGACACCCGCCGACTGATGCCCGAGGCGGTGGGTAATGGCATGAACTGCAGTAACTGCCACCTCGACCAGGGCCGCCTGGCAAACTCCGCGCCGATGTGGGGTGCGTACCCTATGTACCCGGCGTATCGCAAGAAGAACGACAAGGTCAACACCTACGCCGAACGTATCCAGGGCTGCTTCCAGTTCAGCATGAACGGCAAGCCCCCGGCCGCCGACAGCCCGCAGATGACTGCGCTGTCGGCCTATGCCTACTGGCTGTCCACCAAAGCGCCTACCGGTGTGGAGATCGCCGGGCGTGGCTACCCTGAAGTACCACAACCCCAGGGTGGCTACGACTTCAAGCGCGGCCAGCAGGTCTACCGCGAGCAGTGCGCCATCTGTCACGGGGACAATGGTGAAGGGCAGAAAGTGGCCGGCGAATACGTGATGCCGCCCTTGTGGGGCAAGGATTCCTACAACTGGGGTGCCGGCATGCACCGGATCAACACCGCGGCCTCCTTCATCAAGCACAACATGCCGCTGGGCCGGCCAGGCAGCCTGAGTGATCAGCAGGCGTGGGATGTGGCAGCCTGGGTCAATCGTCACGAACGGCCGCAGGACCCTCGGCTGGTGGAGGGCTCTGTCGAGAAGACCCGGCTGAAGTTCCATGCCAACGACGGGGTCAACCTGTATGGGCAGAAGGTCGAGGGAGTGCTGATCGGGCAGGGAACCGGTAGCTGACGCGCTCACCGTTGGCCTCACGGTTCTGTCATTCCGCCGTCACCGCTTTGCAACCCCTGCGGGGTAGCAATGTCCGCTATCTCACTCAAGGAGCGCGGCCATGGACCTCTGTGTGATCGGGGCAGGGTATGTAGGGTTGGTGACGGCAGCCTGTTTCGCCGGGATGGGCAACCGGGTGGTGTGCCTGGAGCGCGACCCGCACCGCCTGGCACAACTGCGTCAGGGCCAGTGTCCGATCCATGAACCGGGGCTGCAGGCACTGTTGCAATCTGGGATCGGCCAAGGGCTGCTGAGCTTCAGCGACCAGTGGCAGCCTTCGCTGGCCAAGGCTCAGGTGGTGTTCATCGCGGTCGGCACGCCCAGCCTGGAAGACGGCTCGGCCGACCTGCAGCACGTGCTGGCCGTGGCCGACAGCCTTGGCCGCCATTTGCCGCGCAGTTGCCTGGTGGTCAACAAGTCGACCGTGCCGGTCGGCACCGCAGAGCGCGTGGCCCGGCACGTGATGCAGGGCCTGCGCGACCGCAGCGCCGGTTTTACCGTCGAGGTGGCGAGCAACCCGGAGTTTCTCAAGGAAGGCAGCGCCATCGACGATTTCATGCGCCCGGACCGCGTCATCATCGGCACGGACAACGAGGCAGCACGGCAGTCCTTGCAACGCCTCTACGCGCCTTTTGTGCGCAATCGCGAACGTATCCTGGTGATGTCCCCGCGTGCGGCCGAATTCAGCAAGTACGCAGCCAATGCCTTCCTGGCGACCAAGATATCGTTCATCAATGAATTGGCCGGGCTGTGCGCACACTTGGGGGTGGACATCGAACAGGTGCGCCACGGTATCGGTAGCGACCGACGCATCGGCAGCCATTTCATCTATGCCGGCTGTGGTTATGGGGGGTCATGCTTCCCGAAGGATATCCGCGCGTTGGTCCGCACCGCCGAGCAGCAAGGTTATCAGCCTGCCATCCTGCGGGCAGTGCAAGCCCGCAACGATCAGCAGAAGACCCTGTTGTTCACTGCGTTGCAGCAGCATTTCGGTGGGTTCATGCGCGGGCGTACCGTGGCGGTATGGGGGCTGGCTTTCAAACCGGGCACCGATGACCTGCGCGAGGCCCCCAGCCTGGTGCTGCTCGATGCCTTGCTGGCCGCAGGGACACGCGTGCAGGCCTGTGACCCGGTGGCGCTGGCCGGGGTTGCCGAGCGCTATGCGCAGGCGCTGGCCAGTGGCCAACTGAAACTGACCGATGACCCCTACGCCTGCGTGGAGGGTGCCGATGCACTGGCCCTGGTGACTGAATGGAAGCAGTTCCGCCAACCGGATTTCAGCCGTGTGCGCGGGTTGATGCGCATGCCGGTGATATTTGATGGCCGTAATATTTACGATCCCTTGGAACTATCTACACTGGGTTATCTCTATCATGGCATCGGTCGGCCGCAGGCGGGGCATTGTAAGGTGACAGCCGCCTGATTAGACTGCGCCGAATTCCACAGGCTCTGCCTTTGTTTAAGGACGTTTATGATCAAGAAATGCTTGTTCCCGGCAGCCGGTTACGGCACTCGCTTCCTGCCTGCTACCAAAGCCATGCCCAAGGAAATGCTGCCAGTGGTCAACAAGCCACTGATCCAGTATGGCGTTGAAGAGGCCCTGGACGCTGGCCTGAACGAGATTTCCATCGTCACCGGCCGCGGTAAGCGCGCCCTGGAAGACCACTTCGACATCAGCTACGAGCTGGAAAACCAGATCAAGGGCACCGACAAGGAAAAATACCTGGTCGGCATCCGCCGCCTGCTTAACGAGTGCTCGTTCTCCTACACCCGCCAGACCGAAATGAAAGGCCTGGGCCACGCCATCCTGACCGGCCAGCCGCTGATCGGTGACGAGCCGTTTGCCGTGGTGCTGGCGGATGACCTGTGTGTAAACCCGGAAGGTGACGGCGTACTGACCCAGATGGTCAAACTGTACAACCAGTTCCGCTGCTCGATCATCGCCATCCAGGAAGTCGACCCGCAGGAAACCAACAAGTACGGCGTGATTGCCGGCGACATGATCCGCGACGACATCTTCCGTGTGACCAACATGGTCGAAAAGCCTGCGCCGGAAGACGCGCCATCGAACCTGGCGATCATCGGCCGCTACATCCTGACCCCGGATATCTTCGATATCATCCGCAACACCCCACCGGGCAAAGGCGGCGAGATCCAGATCACCGACGCACTGATGCAGCAGGCACAGAACGGCTGCGTGATCGCCTACAAGTTCAAGGGCCAGCGTTTCGACTGCGGCGGCGCAGAAGGCTACATCGACGCCACCAACTTCTGCTTCGAGAACTACTACAAGACCGGTAAGGCTTACTGATTAGCCACTGCAGGTCGACGAGCCACCCTTCGGGGTGGCTTTTTTGTTTGTGGCGGCCAACGGCGGTATGCTGAGCGCCAGCCAAGGAGACTGAATACATGGCCTACGATTTTGATCTGTTCGTGATTGGTGCCGGGTCCGGTGGTGTGCGAGCGGCACGCTTCGCCGCGGGCTTTGGTGCAAAAGTGGCGGTGGCCGAGAGCCGCTACCTGGGTGGTACCTGCGTCAACGTCGGTTGCGTGCCCAAGAAGTTGCTGGTGTATGGCGCCCACGTCGCCGATGAGCTGGAGCAGGCTGCCGGCTACGGCTGGTCCCTGGAAGAGGGCCACTTCGACTGGGGTACCCTGATCGCCAACAAGAACCGCGAAATCGAGCGCCTCAACGGCATCTATCGCAACCTGCTGGTCAACAGCGGCGTGACCTTGCTGGAAGGCCATGCACGCATCACCGGCGCCAACGAAGTGGAAGTGCAAGGCCAGCGCTACAGCGCCGGGCACATCCTCATCGCCACCGGTGGCTGGCCACAGGTGCCGGACATCCCGGGCAAGGAACTGGCCATCACCTCCAACGAGGCGTTCTACCTCAAAGAACTGCCACGCCGGGTGCTGGTGGTGGGGGGCGGCTACATCGCGGTCGAGTTCGCCGGCATTTTCCAGGGCCTGGGCGCCGCCACCACGTTACTGTACCGCGGCGAGATGTTCCTGCGCGGTTTCGACGGCTCGGTGCGTACCCACCTGAAGGAAGAACTGGAAAAACGCGGCATGGACTTGCAGTTCAATGCCGATATCCAGCGCATCGAGCAGCTTGAGGACGGCAGCCTGAAGGCCACGCTCAAGGATGGCCGCGAGCTGCTCACCGATTGTGTGTTCTACGCCACCGGCCGACGCCCGATGCTCGACAACCTGGGCCTGGAAAACACCGGTGTGGAGCTGGACGGCCGCGGTTATATCCGCGTCGACGAGCAGTACCAGACCACCGCCCCGTCGATCCTGGCCATTGGCGATGTGATTGGCCGCGTGCAGCTCACCCCGGTCGCCCTGGCCGAAGGCATGGCCGTGGCGCGGCGCCTGTTCAAACCCGAGCAGTACCGCCCGGTGGATTACCAGAACATCCCCACCGCGGTGTTCAGCCAGCCGCCGATCGGTACCGTGGGCCTGACTGAAGAGCAGGCGCTGGAAGCTGGGCACAAGGTGCAGGTCTTCGAGAGCCGCTTCCGCGCCATGAAACTGACCCTCACCGACATCCAGGAAAAGACCCTGATGAAGCTGGTGGTGGACGCCGAGACCGACAAGGTGCTGGGCTGCCACATGGTCGGCCCTGATGCCGGCGAGATCATTCAGGGGTTGGGTGTTGCCCTGAAGGCTGGCGCTACCAAGCAGCAGTTCGACGAGACCATTGGCGTGCACCCGACGGCGGCGGAAGAGTTCGTCACCATGCGGACCGTTACGCGCTAAACCTCACTGACCCTATCGCCGGCAAGCCGGCTCTCACAGGTACGGCCCAGCTCTCAAGCTCGGCGCCGTACCTGTGTGTGCTGGTTCGCCAGCGATAAGGCTGTTGAATGCTTGCGCAATCCTTTGCTCAGCCCAATCCCTTCTATTAATAAACCTCGCTTATAGCCAAAACCAATCGCAAGCATGAGGTTTGCCAATGAGCCTTCGTGGCGACCAGCGGTTAGGATTCTCTCCGTCAACTGATTTCAACCCCATGAAGGAGCGTCTCTCATGCCTATCATCAACAGCCAGGTCAAACCGTTCAACGCCACCGCCTTCCACAACGGCGAATTCGTTCAGGTAAGCGAAGCCGACCTGAAGGGCAAGTGGTCTGTCGTGTTCTTCTACCCGGCCGACTTCACTTTCGTCTGCCCGACCGAGCTGGGTGACCTTGCTGACAACTACGCCGAGTTCCAGAAGCTGGGCGTGGAAATCTACGGTGTGTCCACCGACACCCACTTCACCCACAAAGCCTGGCACGACACTTCCGACACCATCAGCAAGATCAAGTACCCGCTGATCGGTGACCCGACCCACGTCATCTCGCGCAACTTCGACGTGCTGATCGAAGAAGCCGGTATGGCCGACCGCGGTACTTTCGTGATCAACCCGGAAGGCCAGATCAAGATCGTCGAAATCAACGACGGTGGTGTAGGCCGCGACGCCAGCGAGCTGCTGCGCAAGGTCAAGGCTGCCCAGTACATCGCCGCTCACCCAGGTGAAGTCTGCCCGGCCAAGTGGAAAGAAGGCGAAGCTACCCTCGCGCCATCCCTGGACCTGGTCGGCAAAATCTAAGACCGTGCGCCAGTCGTGGGCGGTGAGCAGCCGCCAAAGCTGAAGTACTCACTGCCCCGCCAAACGCCCGGGCGCTATTGCCTGGGCGTTTTTGTATCCGAAGATTGAAAAAGGAATCGCCCGTATGTTGGACGCCACGCTTAAATCGCAACTGAAAACCTACCTGGAGCGGGTCACCCAGCCGATCGAGATCGTTGCTTCCCTCGACGACGGCGCGAAGTCCCGCGAATTGCACGACCTGCTGGTGGAAATTGCCAGCCTGTCGAACCTCATTACCTTGAGCGCGGACGGTACCGACGCCCGTCGCCCGTCGTTCTCGCTCAACCGCCCGGGCGCTGACATCAGCCTGCGTTTTGCCGGCATCCCCATGGGCCACGAATTCACCTCCCTGGTGCTGGCGCTGCTGCAAGTCGGCGGCCACCCCTCCAAGGCCAGCGCCGAAGTGATCGAGCAGATCCAGGCCCTGGAAGGCGAGTTCACCTTCGAGACCTACTTCTCGCTGTCGTGCCAGAACTGCCCGGACGTGGTCCAGGCGCTGAACCTGATGGCGGTGCTCAACCCGAACGTACGCCACGTGGCCATCGACGGTGCGCTGTTCCAGGACGAAGTCGAGTCGCGCAAGATCATGGCCGTGCCCAGCATCTACCTGAACGGCGAAGTGTTCGGCCAGGGGCGCATGGGCCTTGAAGAAATCCTCGGCAAGATCGACACCAACGCCGGCGCCCGCCAGGCCGAGAAGATCAATGCCAAGGACGCCTTTGACGTGCTGGTGGTCGGCGGCGGCCCCGCCGGTGCTGCGGCTGCCATCTACGCAGCACGCAAAGGCATCCGTACCGGTGTCGCTGCCGAGCGTTTCGGCGGCCAGGTGCTCGATACCATGGCCATCGAGAACTTCATCTCGGTGCAGGAAACCGAAGGGCCGAAACTGGCAACTGCACTGGAAGAGCACGTCAAGCAGTACGACGTCGACATCATGAACCTGCAGCGCGGCGAAGCACTGATTCCGGCCACCGACGGCGGCCTGCACGAAGTACGCCTGGCCGGCGGCGCCTCGCTCAAAGCCAAGACCGTGATCCTCGCCACCGGCGCCCGCTGGCGCGAAATGAACGTGCCGGGTGAACAGGAATACCGCGCCCGTGGCGTGGCCTACTGCCCGCACTGCGATGGCCCGCTGTTCAAGGGCAAGCGTGTGGCGGTGATCGGTGGCGGCAACTCCGGCGTGGAAGCAGCCATTGACCTGGCCGGCATCGTCGCGCAGGTGACGTTGATCGAGTTCGACAGCCAGCTGCGTGCCGATGCCGTGCTGCAGCGCAAGCTTCACAGCATGCCGAACGTCAAGGTGATAACCAGCGCGCTGACCACCGAGGTGGTGGGCAATGGTGAGAAGGTGACCGGCTTGTGCTACAAGGACCGCACCACCGACGAGCAGCATGAGCTGGCGCTGGAAGGTATCTTCGTGCAGATCGGCCTGTTGCCCAACACCGACTGGCTCAAGGGGACGATCGAGCTGTCGCCGCGTGGCGAGATCATCGTCGATGCCAAAGGTGCGACCAGCATCCCGGGCGTGTTCGCAGCCGGTGATGTGACCACCGTGCCGTACAAGCAGATCGTCATTGCGGTGGGCGAGGGTGCCAAGGCATCGCTGGCGGCCTTCGATCACCTGATCCGCACCTCGGCGCCGGCGTAAACCTGAAACCCGGGGGTGTCTATGCTTACTGCCGACACCCTCGGGAATTCAAGCCATGACCCTGATCAGCCGCGAACCCTGGTGGCTAGTGCCACCCCAGCCCGGGCAGCAGGAGCAGGATCTGCACTGGGGTTACCTGGAAATCTACGCAGACGGCCGTACCGTGTTCGTCGACCAGCGCCCCAGTGAGCGGGAAATGGCCGAGCGCAAAAGCTGCCGCAACTTCCCTGAACCGGAACACTGAGTGGCTTAGCCTTCAAGCTCGGCCAGGCGCGCCTCCAGCGCGGCAATCCGGGCCTCCAGGGCTTCGATCCTTTCTTCCGACACATTGCCGCCACTGTTGCGCGCCCCACCTTCCTGCTGGCGAGCGGCAAGAATCGCCTCGATTTCTGCCGGATCCCCCAGTGCATGGGTGTAGCGGTCTTCGCGCTGCCCGGCCTGGCGTGGCAGATGCAGTGCCAAACCACGCGAGATCAGGCGCTCCAGCTGGTGCTGGATCTGTTCGGTGTCATCGAAGTCGTGCAAGCGGTTGCTGCGGGTCAACAGCTCGTTGAGGGTTTGCGGCCCACGCAGGAACATCAGGCCCATCAGTATCAGCTGGGCCGGTACCAGCTCCAGTGCCTTGTCCACCCGCTGTTCCCAACGGTCTGCGCGGCTGCCCATCTGCAGCCGGGTCATGCCCTGGCTTTCCAGGGCACGCAGCGCCTGGCCGACCTGGCCCTGGGACAGGTTCATCACCGGCTCACGGCTGGTCTTCTGGTTGCAGGCCAGCACCAGGGCATTGAGGGTCAGTGGGTAACTTTCAGGGCTGGTGGCCTGTTTTTCGATCAGCGCGCCGAGAATGCGGATCTCGGTACTGCTGAAGCGGCCTTCGTCTGCGGTTTGATTTTCTGACATGGCCAAGTCTCATTGCGAGGAAAAGGCCACTAGCGTAGGTAAAGCGCCTGGCTTAAGCAATCACTGCCCCATCGCCGGCAAGCCGGCGCCCACGATATGGATGGCGTCAAGGTTTGAAATCAAGCAACACAACCGCTTTCACGGGCACTGCACATGCCTTGAGTTCATCGCCAGTCTGTGGGCGCCGGCTTGCCGGCGAATGGGCCGCTACGCGGCCCTGGCTATCTCAAGCACTACGGCGTTCTTGCGCCTGGCAGGCCGCCGCCGTGAACAGCACATCGGTCGAAGAATTCAGCGCAGTCTCTGCCGAATCCTGCAGCACGCCAATGATGAAGCCCACAGCAACCACCTGCATGGCAATCTCGCTTGGAATGCCGAACAGGCTGCATGCCAGCGGGATCAGCAGCAGCGAACCGCCAGCCACGCCCGACGCACCACAGGCGCAGACCGCCGCCACCATGCTCAGCAGCACCGCAGTAGGCAGGTCTACCGGGATGCCCAGCGTGTGCACGGCTGCCAGGGTCAGCACGGTGATTGTGATGGCCGCGCCCGCCATATTGATGGTCGCACCCAGCGGGATCGACACCGAATAGGTGTCCTCATGCAGGCCCAGGCGCTCGGACAGTGCCAGGTTGACCGGAATGTTGGCCGCCGAGCTGCGGGTGAAGAAGGCCGTGATACCACTTTCGCGCAGGCACAGCAGCGTCAATGGGTAAGGGTTGCGGCGGATCTTGCAGAACACGATCAGCGGGTTCATCACCAGCGCCACGAACAGCATGCAGCCGATCAGCACCCCCAGCAGGTGCAGGTAGCCAAGCAGGGCATCGAGGCCAGACTGGGCGAGTGTCGAACTGACCAGGCCGAAAATGCCCAGCGGGGCGAAGCGGATGACTACCCGCACGATCAGGGTTACGCCATTGGACAGGTCCTCGACCACGGTTCGGGTGGTTTCACCGGCATGGCGCAGCGCCACGCCCAAACCAATGGCCCAGGTCAGCACACCAATGAAATTGGCGTTGAGCAGGGCGTTGATCGGGTTGTCGACGGCGCTCAGCACCAGGTTTTGCAGCACTTCACCAATGCCGCCAGGCGCGCTCAGGGTGACATCGCTGGCGCTCAGGGCAAGTTGCGAAGGGAACAGCATGCTGGCGACAACGGCCACCACCGCAGCCGAGAAGGTGCCCAGCAGGTACAGCCAGAGAATCGGGCGGATGTGGGTTTCCTGGCCATGGCGATGGTTGGCGATCGAGGCCATGACCAGAATGAACACCAGCACCGGCGCGACTGCTTTCAGGGCGCTGACGAACACCTTGCCGAGAAAGCCCAGGTCGAGGGCGATGGCTGGCGCAAGCAAGGCCAGGACAATACCGGCGATCAGGCCGATGACGATCTGGGTCACCAGGCTGGTGCGGTTGAGGACGCGAAGGAGGGGGGACATGTGCTGCGCTATCTCGGTATCTTGAAAGGGCGTGACTTTACCATAGACCTTGGTAGGGTCGTCCCGGCCTGTTTGCGCTCACCAATGGAACAGCTCCCGACGCGCCCCCTCGGTAATGGCCACGATCCCGGGGTGCTTGACCTTGCGCTCAACCGAAATGGCATAGAACGACTCGTGCACCGCCTCGGTCTGCCCGATCAGCTCCACCCCGTACTGGCGGCACACTTCCTCGGCAATCACACTGGGAGCCACGAAGATACCGCTGCCCGACTGGCCGAATGCCTGCATCAAGGCGCTGTCGTCGAATTCGCCGATTATCCGCGGTTGCACCTGCTGCTCGCCAAGCCAGCGCAGCAGCCGGCTGCGCACTACCGTTTCCTGGCCCGGGATCAGCAATGGTGCATCGTGCAGGCAGCCAGGAAAGACGCCAGCGTGGCGTTGGGCCAAGGCTTTTGTAGCAAAGAAGCTCAAGCCGCATTCCCCGAGCTTCTGGCTGTAACCCTTGATATCCAGGTGGTTGGGCATCGGGCTGTCGGATATCACCAGGTCCAGGCGCTGGATCGCCAGGTCTGCCAGCAGGCGTTCGAGTTTGTCCTCACGGCAGTTGATGCGCAGCACATCGTTCAGCTCCATGGTGGGCGCGAGCAGGCGATAGACGATCGATTTGGGCACCACGTCGGCAACCCCCACGCGAAACAGGATCTGCTCCTGCGGGCCGGCGCGCAGCATGGCCTCCAGTTCACCGCCGATCTGGAACATCTGCTCGGCGTAGACCAAGGTCTGGCGACCGGTTTCGGTCAGCTCCAGCTGCCGCCCGACCCGTTGGAACAGCTCCAGGCCGTAGGTCTGCTCGAACAGGCTGATCTGACCGCTGATGGTCTGCGGGGTCAGGTTCAGTTGCTCACTGGCGCGGGCGATGCTGCCGGTCTTGGCCACGGCCCAGAAATAGTGAAGCTGTCGATAGTTGAGCATCACCGCGTTCCCGATTCGTAAAAACCGAAGTATAACCGCTGAAAATACGAATTTTCCTGATGTATCGGCATCTTTAGAATTCGACGCCATCAGGCGCATTGCGCGCCGTCGGGATATCGACAAGCGAGGACCCCATGCTGCAATTCAAATCCATTGGCACACCCTTGGTGCTAGCCTTGGCACTGATGAGCCTGGCAGGCTGCGACCAGGCCGAGAAATCTGCCCAGCAGATGCTCGACCAGGCCGCCAAATCGGCCAAGCAGGCCATCGATGACACCAACGAAGCGGCGCAGCAGGCGCTGAGCGACGCTATCGGCACCGAAGGGCAGAAGCCCAAGGACGCCGACCAGCAAGACAAAACCCAGGACATCTGACCCAGAAACGTTGCAGGACTGAAAAATGGAATATTTGCTGGAACTCGCCGCAAGCCCCACCGCCTGGGTAGCCCTTGCCACACTGGTGGCCATGGAAGTCGTACTGGGCATCGATAACCTGATCTTCATCTCGATCCTGACCAACAAATTACCGGTCGAATACCGTTCCAAGGCACGCCGTATCGGTATCAGCATGGCCTTGATCATGCGTTTGGCGCTGCTCAGCACGGTGGCGTGGATCGTTCAGCTGACCGACCCGGTATTCGAAGTGTTCGGTAATGCCTTCTCCTGGAAGGACGTGATCCTGATTGCCGGTGGCCTGTTCCTGCTGTGGAAAGCGACCAAGGAAATCCACGAAAACGTCGACCCGCACGGCGCCAAGGAAGAAGCCAAGGTGTCCTCCACGGTTACCCTGGGCTTCGCGGCCGCGATCTTCCAGATCCTGCTGCTGGACATCGTGTTCTCGGTTGACAGCATCATCACCGCTGTGGGCATGACCGAGCACCTGCCGATCATGATCATTGCCGTGATCACTGCCGTGATCGTCATGATGGTGGCCGCTGACCCGTTGGCGAACTTCATCAACGACAACCCGACCGTGGTCATGTTGGCCCTGGGCTTCCTGATCATGATCGGCATGACCCTGATCGCCGAAGGTTTCGGTGCCCATGTGCCAAAAGGTTATGTGTATGCAGCGATGGCCTTCTCTACGGCGATCGAAGTGCTCAACATCCTGGCCCGCCGGGCACGGATGAAGCGCGAAGCGACCGAAGGCTGATTCATGGCGGGGGCGCTTTGCGCCCCATTCGCCGGCGGGCCCCCTTCCAGGAAGGGGGCAACTGACGCTTACTGCGCTTCAACCTTGCGCGGCGCCATGAAGTACAACCACACCAGTGCAATGAAATACATCGCCGGGATCATGGTGAACAGCACTGCGTAGTTGTTATTGGTAACCGTCAGCACGGTGCCGACGATCTGCGTCATGAACATGCCGCCAATGGCCGCACACATGCTGCCAAAGCCGAACACCGTGCTTATCAGGTGCTTGGGCGTGTAATCCATCAGCAGGCTCCATATGTTCGCCGTCCAGGCCTGGTGCGCGCCGACCGCCACGGCAATGGCAAGCACCGCTACCCACAGGCCACTGGCGTTGGCGGCGAAGGTCACGCTGATCATGGTGCAGGCGAAGATCAGCATCGATATCAGGCGTGCCCGTATGGCGCGTACGCCACGGCCTATCAGCCAGGACGAAAGGATGCCGCCGCCAATGCTGCCGAAGTCGGCCGTGAGCCAGATCAGGATCAGCGGGATGCCCATCTGGGTCACGCTGATGCCCAGGTTGTACTGCTGGTTGAGAAAAGGTGGCAGCCAGTACAGGTAGAACCAGAACACCGGTGCGGTGATCGCGAATGCCACGGCGAAGGCCCAGGTGCCGCGCATGCGCAGGATGCGGCTGAAGGGCACACGTACCGCCTCAGGCTCGGCTTCGCGCTGGATGTACTCCAGTTCGCTCTGGCGCACAGTCGGGTGCTCTTCAGGGTTGAAGTATTTCAAGCCCCAGAACACCACCCAGACCAGGCCCAGGCAACCCATGGCGATAAAGGCGGCCTGCCAGCCCCAGGCCGCCAGGATCACTGGCAGCAGCGCCGGGGTGATCATCGCGCCAACGTTGGTACCGGCGTTGAACAGCCCGGTGGCAATGGCCCTTTCACCCGCGGGGAACCACAGCCGTGTGGTCTTCACACAAGCCGGATAATTGGCGGCTTCGGTCAGGCCGAGGATGAAGCGGCAGACCATGAAACCTGCGGCCGATGTGGCCAGGCCATGGGCACCGGTGGCCAGGCTCCAGAGCAGGACCGCCATGAAAAATGCACGTTTTACGCCGATTTTGTCGATCAACCGGCCCTGCAACAGGAAGCCGATGGCGTAACCCACCTGGAACCAGAAGTTGATGTTGGCGTAGTCCATTGCCGTCCAGCTCATGTCCTTGGCCAGCATGGGCTGCATGATGCCGAGGGCGGCGCGGTCGATGTAGTTCAGTGTGGTGGCGAAGAACACCAGGGCGAGCATGCCCCAGCGCGTCTTGCCGACAGCAAAGGCGTCGCGAATCTTGCTGCCCATGGAAGCATGGGGGATAGGAGGCATGGCCGATGTACCTGTTTCTTGAAATTGTAATGAGCTGCTGGATGCTTCTGGCCCGCGGGTTTGGCTCAAGGCAGTGAGCACCCGCAAGGCCGTGGCATGGTGAGCAGTGAAGCAAGGACCGTCAATGCCAGAAAACGCGCTACCGTTCGATAACCGAACGATTGCCGTCCGTCATTATTTTGCGTGAAAGACTCGATATCTCTACATAAAGTTGTACATGAAAATATACTTGTACAATATTTGAGTATTCCGGTCTCCAGAGTATGGCCATGCGAAGCACTGTCACAGCCCTCAACCTGTTCGTGCTTGCCGTTGCGCTTGCCGTCATGCCACCCGCCGTGGCGGACTGGCGGCCAGCGGTGCCCGAGGCGCGCAGCGTCGGCAGCGGTGAGTTCACCTGGTTTGGCCTGCGTGTCTACACCGCCCGTTTGTGGAGCGCAGGCTCGCCGCAGGGCTGGAGTGAGCCTTTTGCCCTGGACCTTCTCTACCACCGGAGGTTGTCACGCGAGGCGCTGGTGCAGGCCAGTCTGGATGAAATGCGTCGTCTGAGCGACCGCCCTTTGCCCGAGGCCACGCTTGAGCGTTGGGAGCAAGCGATGAACGAGGCGTTCGTCGATGTGCGCCCGGGCATGCGCATCACCGGGGTGTACCTGCCGGGGCAGGGCTCCCGGTTCTATGTCGATGGTCAACTGCGTCGCGAAATCGCCGACCCGGCGTTTGCCAGGGCATTTTTTGCCATCTGGCTGGACCCGCGGGCCCGGGACCCCGAATTGCGCCAGCGCCTGCTCGGCCTGGCCGGTAATGATCAAGGAGATTGAACATGCGAAGAGTGTTGCTATTGGTCGGCTGCCTGCTGCTGGGCAGTTGCGGCAATGTCGAGGTCGACCATTACGCCGGTGAAAAGCCGGCGCTGGACCTGGTCACGTTCTTCTCCGTGCCGGTGCAGGCCTGGGGCATGTTCCAGAATCGCTCGGGGGAAGTGGTCAAGCGCTTCGATGTGCGCATCGACAGCCGCCGCGAAGGTGACCGGCTGATTCTTGACGAGCACTTCGTGTACAGCGACGGTACGCGCCAGCGGCGCATCTGGACCCTGACCCCGGACGGCCCAGGGCGCTGGCGTGGTCGTGCGGGCGATGTGATCGGCGAAGCCCGCGGCGAGGTGGCGGGCAACGCCCTGCACTGGCGCTACCGCCTGGACCTGCCGGTCGACGGCCGGCATTGGGAAATGGACATCGATGACTGGATGTACCTGATGGATGAGGACACCCTGATCAACCGTTCGAGCATGCGCAAACTGGGTGTGGAGGTCGGGCAGATCACCTTGTTTTTCCGCCGCCTGCCAAAGGCCTTGCCGTGACTCAGGCCGCTCTCGCGAGCCGTAGCATCAACGGAAATGCCACCGCCCAGATCGGTGCCAGCAGCAGGGCAGTAGGCAGGGGACCCATCGGTAGTTCCACCCCGGCCAGCCGCGCCCCCGCCAGGTAGGCCAACGGCCCACCGAACAGTCCAAGCAGCCCTCCTAGCCACAGCGGGCGGGCAGCCCAGGCCAGGCTGTGGCGCAACCCGCTTGCCAGCACCAGCCACATCAGGGCCAGCCAGCCGGGCAGCGGCCATTGGGCAAAAGCAAATACCCCCAGTGCCCCCAGCAGGCTGTCCAGCAGACAACCTGCAAGCCCTATCGCCAGCAGCGCACGCAGTTCTGCGCGCCGCTCATGGCAATAACCCAGGTGCAGCGCCAAGCCTATCGGCACCAGGGCAAGCAGCCAGGGCGTGTGGGCACCGAGTACACACACCCACCAGCCAGCCTGCAACCACACTGCATTGGCGATAAGCCAGGTACGTGACATGTTCAGGCACCTGGCAAAGGCGCCCGACGGGCTTGCGGCGCGGCCCACAGCAGTTGCGCCACGCCAATGGCACGTTCCTCGAAGCCGCCCTGGCAGTAGCACAGGTAGAACTCCCACAGGCGCTGGAAGGTTTCGTCGTAACCCAGGTCCTTGAGTGCCGTGCGCGCCTGGCGCAGGTTATCGCGCCAATGGCGCAAGGTGCGCGCATAGTCCTGGCCAAAGTCCTCCATATGCACCAGGTTCAACCCCGTCTTGCGGCTGGCGGTGTCCAGCAGCACGCTCAGTGATGGCAGCGCACCGCCTGGGAATATGTAGCGCTGGATGAAATCCACCGAGCGCCGCGCCTGGGCGTAACGTTGATCGCGAATGGTGATGGCCTGCAGCAGCATCAGGCCATCCTCCTTGAGCAGTGCGGCACACTGGCGGAAGTAAGTGGGCAGGTAACGGTGGCCGACGGCCTCGATCATCTCGATCGAAACCAGCTTGTCGAAGCGCCCGCTCAGGTCGCGGTAGTCCTCGCGCAGCACCGTGATGCGTTGCGTAAGGCCCAGCGCTTGCACCCGTTGCAGGGTGTGGGCGTACTGCGCCTCGGACAGCGTCGTGGTGGTGACTCGGCAGCCATACCGGGTGGCAGCATGGATGGCCAGGCTGCCCCAGCCGGTGCCGATTTCCAGCAGGTGTTCGTGGGGTTTGAGCTCGAGCTTCTGGCAGATGCGTTCAAGCTTGTTCAGTTGCGCCTGCTCCAGGGTTTGCTCGGCGCTCTCGAACTGCGCCGCCGAGTACATCATGGTTGGGTCGAGCAGGCGTTCGAACAAGGCGTTGCCCAGGTCGTAATGGGCCAGGATGTTGCGCCGTGAACCGCGTCGGCTATTGCGGTTGAACCGGTGCAGCAGGTGCAGGGCCGGGCGTGCCAAGCGTGCCAGCCCGCCCTCCATGGCATCGAGCACCTCAAGGTTGGCGACGAACACACGGGTGACTGCGGCCAGGTCGGGGGTGCGCCAGTAGCCATGGATATAGCCTTCCCCGGCGCCGATCGAGCCGTTACTGGCGACCAGGCTCCAGGCGGCCTCGTCAACGATTTCGACCTGGGCGTGCAGAGCACTGCCGGCTTCACCGAAGGTCCACTGACGATCGTTGCAGATCACCCGCAAACTGCCGCGGGCCAAGCGGCGCAACTGGGCCAGCACGGCCGTCCTGGCCAGGTTGCCAAGCAGTGGTGTCAGGCCGGTGGACTTGCTAACGCTCAGGGTGGGCTCGGTCATCATCTAACTCCTTGGAGGCGGCTTGGCCCAGGCTCAGGTTACCCAGGCTGGCGCTATGGTCGTGGATGGGCGTGCGCTTGAGCAGCAGCTGCAAGGCCTGCCAGTAGATGGCTGCTACGGTGCGCAGGCTCATCCAGGGGAAACTCAGGATATGGCGGTGCAGAGCGGCGCAATCCAGCGGCCCGCGTTGCAGCGCGAGGTCGGCATCGAACACCTTTTGCCCCTCGCGCCAGTTCTCCATGTGCACGTGTACGCGCCGCGCATCGAGCAGAAAACGCAGGCGGTACTCCATGTCCAGGGGCATGAACGGCGACACATGGAACGCCTTGGCCACGCAAAACCCGGTAGACAGGCCGTCTTGCACCGGCAACACGTAGTGAAAGCGCTCGCGCCATGGCGTGTTGCGCACCTCCAGCAGGATCGCCTGCAACTGGCCGGCGGGGTCGTGGCAGAAGTAGACACTCACCGGGTTGAACGAAAGGCCCCAGCAGCGCGGCTGGGTTAGCAGGTGCACGGCGCCTTCAGGCGTTTGCCCGGTGGCCTGGCCGACCAATTGCCGAGCGGCCTGGGCCAATGGCATGCCATTGCGGGTCAGCGCCGGCAGGTAATCGCTTTCGCGCCAGCTCAGCGGCGCCAGTCGCGACCGCCCCAGCCAGCGGCTGAGGCTGAGCAGGCGGGGTTGCTCGTCCAGGTCCAGGTAGAACATGCCGATCCGATAGCGGAAGGCATGCTGGCGTGGTGTCAGGCGCCTATGGCTGACCCAGCCGTGGCACAGGCTGCTGATCACAAGCCTTCCCCAAAAAACTCAGCCACTTTCAAGGCGCTGACCACGCCGTCCTCGTGGAAGCCGTTGGCCCAGTAGGCGCCGCAGAAGTAGCTGTGCTGTCGGCCCTGCAATTCAGCTTGTCGGGCCTGGGCTGCGAGGGCGACGAGGCTGTATTGCGGGTGCGCGTAGTTGAAGCGGGCGAGGATCTGCGTCGGGTCCACCAGTGCGGTCTGGTTCAGGCTCACGCAGAAGGTCACCGGCGCTTCGATACCTTGCAGGATGTTCATCGCGTAGGTCAGCGCGGCCGGTGCCTGCTGCGGGCCGCCGAGGCGGTAGTTCCAACTGGCCCAGGCTTTGCGCCGGGTTGGCAGCAGGCGGGTGTCGGTGTGCAGCACCACGTCGTTGCTGGCGTAGGTGATGGCGCCGAGTATTGCGCGCTCATCGGCACTTGGCGCCTCCAGCAAGGCCAAAGCCTGGTCGCTGTGGCAGGCGAACACCACATTATCGAAGCGCTCGCTGCCGGCCGCGCTGAACACGGTCACGCCGCCTTCGTCACGGCTGACACGGTCAACCGGGCAGTTAAGGCGGATGCGCTCGGCGAATGGCTTGCACAACGGCGCCAGGTAACTACGTGAACCACCCTCGATCACCCGCCATTGCGGGCGGTTGCTCACCGAGAGAAGGCCGTGGTTACGGCAAAAGCGCACGAAGAACTGCAGCGGAAAACCGAGCATGTCGGCGCGTGACATCGACCAGATAGCCGAGCCCATCGGCACGATGTAGTGGTCGATGAAGCGCTGGCCATAGCCCTGCGTCTGCAGGTAGCCACCCAGGGTGGTGGCTTCGTCGATACGCTGGCTGTCCAGGTCGGCAAGGACCTTGCGGTTGAAGCGCAGGATATCGCGCAGCATGCCCCAGAAGCCTGGCGATAACAGGTTGCTGCGCTGGGCGAACAGCGTGTTGAGGTCATGGCCGTTGTATTCGAAACCGCTACGCGGGTCATGCACCGAAAAGCTCATTTCGGTGGGCCTGGAGGCAACCTTGAGCTGGTCGAGCAGGCGGATGAAGTGCGGGTAGGTCCAGTCGTTGAATACGATAAAACCGGTATCCACTGCGTACTGCCGGCCACCCCATTGGACATCGACGGTATGGGTGTGGCCACCGACCCAGTCGGCGGCCTCGAACACAGTGACTTCATGCCGCCGAGAGAGCAGATAGGCACAGGTGAGGCCGGCAATACCGCTGCCGATGATTGCGATGCGCATGTCTGTTTCAGTCCTGTTGCTTGCGTGCCAGGCGCTGGCCTAGCTTCAGTCGCCAGCGCACCGGCATTGCGCCCAGCAGGCGCAGTACCAGAGTGAATACGCCGGGGAAGTTGATTTCTAGCGGGCGCTTGGGCAAACGCACGGCAATGTGCCTGGCGGCGCGTTCTGCACTCCAGATCTGGGGCATGGGGAAGTCATTGCGGCGGGTCAATGGCGTATCGACAAAGCCAGGGCTGATTAGCGTGACATCGATGCCCTCGTTGACCAGATCGATGCGCAGCGACTCGATCAGGTAGCGCACGGCCGCTTTGGAGGCACCGTAGGCCCCGGCACGGGGCAGCGCCAGCCAGGACACCGAGCTGCCGATCACCACCAGGTGCGGGCGTTGGCCACGGCGCAGCAAGGGCAGGGCAGCGTGCAGGCAGTGACTGACGCCGATCAGGTTGGTGCGCACCACGCGCTCGACCAGCTCTGGGTCGAAATGGCCCGGCTCCAGGTATTCACAGGTGCCTGCATTGAGAATCACCAGGTCGAGCGCGCCCCAGTTGCGTTCGATGTGCGCGGCAACATCAGCGACCTGCCGAGGGTCACTGATATCGCCGATGGCCAGCAACGTCTGCTGTGGAAACTGCGCGGTCAGCGGCGCCAGGTTTTCGGCCTGCCGGCCACCCAGCGCAACCTGATGGCCCTGTTCCAGCAGCTGTTGCGCCAGCGCGGCGCCGATGCCGCTGCTGGCACCGGTCAGCCAGCAGCGGCTCATGCCAGCCGCCCCTTGAGCCAACGCACAGCGCTGCCTACTACTGGCACATGCTCGTAAAGCAGTGCACCGGCGTCGAAGTAGTCTTGATGAAAGTGCACGCGTTCGTGCCAGCGAAGGTGGCTGCAACCCTGCAGGCTGATCAGGCGCCCGTTGGCCAGGCGTGGGTGGCGAAAATGCAGGGTCCAGCGAATGTAACCGTGGCCCGGTTGGACCTCGTCGGTACCCTCGAAGGCGTAACGCACCTCCTGGGTGTTGGCGTAGAGCTCAGCGAAGTAGGCACGCAGGTCGCTCAGCCCGTCGATCTTGTGCAGTGGGTCGCGGAAGGTGACATCCTCGCTGTACAAGTCACCCAGGCGGTCGAGGTTGTCCGCATCGAGGCTGGCAAAGCGTTCGGCGAAGGTTTGCAGGTAGCTGGACATGCGCGGCCCTGTACAAAAATGGTTTCTTGTACAGGTATAGTCGATCCCGCTGCATAAAGCTATACAGGGTCATAATTTTGTACAGTTTTGCGCGGGGGTGTCAGCTGTCCCTGTCATCCAGTTGTCGCCGCAATTGGGCGACCTCCGCTTCCAGCTCTCGTACTCTCTCCTCGGCGAACACCTGGGCCGTGACATCACGCTGTATGCCAATGTAATACGTCAATTGATCGGCCTCGTTTCGTATCGGCGAAATCGACAGTTCATTCCAGAACAGGCTGCCGTCCTTGCGGTAATTGCGCAGCACCTGGCAGCACGGGCGCCCGTCCAGGATGGCCTGGCGAATGGCATCCAGCGCTTCCTGGTCATGGTCCTGGCCCTGCAGGAAGCGGCAATCCTGATAGAGGATGTCATCGGCCGCGTAGCCGGTCAGGCGCTCGAAGGCGGGGTTGACGTAGATGAGGATGCTGTCGTTTCCTTCCTGCTCGGCAATGACGATGCCGTCGTTGGACGCCTCGACCATCAATTGCAGGAGTTTTGCGTCGATCATGGGGCCTCCTCGAAGTGGTTGCGTATGCTTATGCGCAGCTTAGCCTGCATGCAGCTATAGGTTTAGTATGTGTAACCGTCCTGATGACCCGCCGCAATGAACGAAGCGACCTTCACCGACCTGTTGCCAATGCGTGACGTTGTCAGCCTGACCGGGGTCAACCCGGTGACCTTGCGTGCCTGGGAGCGTCGTCATGGCCTGATCCGCCCGCAGCGCACCGAGGGCGGCCATCGCCTGTACACCGCACAGGATGTCCAGCACATCCGCGACATACTGCGCTGGACCGCCAGTGGCCTGCCGATCGGCAAAGTCAGCGAAATGCTGGCCAGACGGCGAGACGCATACGAGCAAACGGTTGAACCGGCTGCTGATGGCTTTGCCGCGTGGCGTGCTGCCGTGCTACGTGCAACCCAGACGTTCGATGGCCAGGCGCTCGAGGGTATTCACGGGCAGCTGTTCACCCTGTTCCCCAAAACCACGGTGTTGCTCGACGTACTGATGCCTGTGTGGCGCACATTACAGTCGGGCAGCTCTTACGGCCAGCGTAGCCAGTGGCTGTTTCTCGATGCCTTTCTGCGCGCCCGGTTGCTGTTGCGCCTGCAGTTGAACCAGGCCAGCGCCCCGCGCGTGCTGTTGGCCGGTACCGGGGGCAGTGCTGAGCTTGAACTGCTGTGCCACGGCTTGCTGCTGAGCGGTGAGCAGCAGCGTATCGACGTGCTGAGCAGCGAACAACCACTTGAGGAGTTGCCACTGCTGTGTGCAGCCATTGCGCCTGCCGCGCTGGTGGTTCTGGTGCAGCCCCCAGTGAGCAGTGGCCTGGCAGATCGTCTGCGCGCCTTGCAGATGGATATCGCCTGCCCATTGGCGCTGCTGGGTGATGGCCTGGCCGAGTCGTCCACTGCACTGAAGGGAATTCCGCTGAGGCTGTTGGATGGGCGGGGTGGCGAGGCAGGCGCGATGCTCAATGCCTTGCTCAGGGGGGCGCTGGAGCTCTCGACCACCCAGCCTGCAGAAGGGGAGCAAAGCGCTGAGCAACCCCTCTAGCCGGCTTTGGCTGCTGCTTGCTGGCTCAGCCTGGCGCAGATCACATCGACCAATGCGGCTACTTTAGGAAGCGACTGCCGGCTTTTCAGCCATGCAACGTTGATAGGCAGGCCGATGGTGCTCAGCTCAGGCAGGATCTGGACCAGCGTGCCAGCGTCAAGATGTTCCTGCACCAGCCAGGAGGGCAATTGGGCCACCCCCAGCCCGGCCAGCACCATGGCAAGCTGGCCTTCTGCGTTGCCGATTGCAATACGGCCCGAGACCACGCGCTGCTCGCTGTCACTGGCATGAGCGCCCGGGAAGTGCAGCGGATACACACCGCCGTCGGTCCTGCCGTAAAGCACGCACCCGTGCTCATGAAGGTCGCGCTCCGTTTCAGGCACTCCCCGTCGTTGCAGATAACCCGGTGCTGCGCAAAAGATGTGCTGCTGGATGCCAATCAGCCGCCGCTCTACACCCTGGGGCCAGGTCTGCGGCCCGCCAATGCGCACCAGGATGTCGATGTCATGCTCGATGGGATCGACGAAGCGGTCCGTGAGCGTGATGTGTGGCATCAGCAGTTCATGCTCGGCAATGAACTCGATGAGTAGCGGTAGTACCCGCAGTTTGCCGTATGACGCCGGCAGGTCAATGCGCACCCGGCCGCAGGGCTCGGTCTGGGCACTGTGCATTTGCATTTCGGCCTCTTCCAGGCTGGCCAGGATCTGCTTGCAGGTCTGGTAGTAATTGGCCCCCGTATCGGTCAGTGCCAGGCGCCGTGTGGTGCGTGCGAAGAGCTTCATGTTCAGGCGCTGCTCCAGCCGCGCCACGCTTTTGCTGACTGCGGAGGTGGTCAGGCTCATGCGTTCGGCCGCAGCAGTGAAGCTTCCGGCCTCTGCCACGCAAATGAAAACCGCAATGCCCTTCAAGCGTTGTTCACTGAGCAATGGCGCCTCCAACTGTTGAATAAATTTCTTAAGTATCCTTGCTTAAATACCCAAGATGATAATTTTATTCCAGTATAACCTCCTGCTCCATTTTCCTGTTCTGGAGTATTCGCTCATGCATGCCAACCCTGCGTCCCTGTCGGGGGCAGCAGATGCCCGTGCAGGCACCAGCATTCTGATCCTCACGATGGCGGCGTTCGCGGTGCTGACCACCGAATTCATCATTCTCGGCATCTTGCCCGGGCTCGCCCGGGATCTGGGTATTACTGTGCCCAAAGCGGGTCAGTTGGTCACCGTGTTCGCCTTTACCGTGATGCTTGTCGGGCCGTTTCTCACCGCTGCGATATCCCACTGGGATCGCAAAAAGGTGTTTCTCGGGGTCCTGCTGATCTTCGCCGCATCCAATGCGCTGTCGGCGGTCGCTACTGACTTTTGGACCATGGCATTGTCGCGCATCCTGGCTGCTGCGACGCTTCCCGTGTTCTGGGGCACCGCCAGTGAATCGGCAGCCCAACTGGCGGGTAAAGGCAATGAAGGCAAGGCGGTCGCCCGGGTCTATCTGGGCATCACGGCGGCGTTCGTGTTCGGCATTCCCTTGGGCACACTGGCAGCCGATGCGCTCGGCTGGCGGGGCACCTTCTGGTTGATCTCGGGCCTTTGCCTGGTCATTGCGCTGCTGATGTGGGTGTTCCTGCCACAGTTGCCAGAGGCCCCCAAAAGGGCGGGCGGCGAACGCCAGACGGTCATCCTGCGGGATCCGAAGTTCGTCTTCCACGTCGCGCTCTCGGTGGTGGTGTTTACTGCCATGTTCAGCGCATACACCTACCTGGCTGACATGCTCGAGCGCCTTGCCCATGTGCCCAGCGCGCAGGTCGGCTGGTGGCTGATGGGCTTCGGTGCGGTGGGCATGATCGGCAACGCCATCGGCGGGCGGCTGGTCGACCGCAGCCCGCTTGGCGCGACCATCGTGTTGTTGACGGTGCTGGGCGCCGGCATGGCGGGTGCACCACCCGCGGTCGATACGCTGTGGCTGCTGGTTGTGGCCCTGGCCGCGTGGGGTATTGCGTATACCGCGTTGTTCCCTGTTTGCCAGGTGCGCGTGATGATCGCAGGCGCCAAAGCGCAGGCCCTTGCCGGCACGCTGAACGTCTCTGCGGCGAACGCGGGCATCGGGTTGGGCGCTGTGATTGGCGGCGTCACCATTGAGCAGTTGGGGCTGGCGGCGCTGGGCTGGGTGGGTGCGCTGATTGCAGTGCTGGCGGTGGGCTTGTCACTGCTGTTGTGGATGGCAAGCGATCGGTCCGGTAATGCTGCTAAACGCGCTCGCGCAACGGCACCCGAGCCAGTGAAAGAAAGCTGAGGTTGAACACGGTCTACTCAAGGGCATATCGATATACCCTTTAATTCTTTGTTTACTGAGCCCGCCTGCTTTCAACTAACGCCTTTTTGAGCGAGCGATACTCAGTGGAGCACTGCGAAGTAGTCGTCATCGGGCTTGGTGCCATGGGGGCCGCCACCGTTTATCAATTGGCCAAGGCGGGCGTGGATGTGGTGGGGATCGATCGCTACCACCCACCGCATACCCTTGGCTCGAGCCATGGTGATACGCGCATTACCCGGCTTTCCGTTGGCGAGGGTGCCCAGTATGTGCCCATCGTGAAGAGGGCCCAGCAAATCTGGCGTGAACTTGAGGCGCTGTCTGGCGAATCGTTGTTCGAGCAGTCCGGTTTGCTGGCACTGACCTCCAGTCCCGACTTCGATCCGGACGATATAAGCGATTTCACCCTGCGCACCATAGGCCTGGCCCAAGCCTACGGAATCGAGCACGAAGTGCTTGGCGCTGCACAGATCCGTCAGCGCTTCCCGCAATTTGCCAACGTGCGCGACGATGCGATCGGCTACTTCGAGCCCGGTGGCGGCTTCGTGCGCCCCGAACGGTGCATCGACGCGCAGTTGCGCCTGGCAGTGCAACACGGGGCAACGCTGCACACAGGTGAAACGGTTACTCAGATCAGCTCGGATGAAAGCGGCGTCACGGTCTGCACCAACCTGCGTACGTTAAAGGCCCGCAAACTGGTGTTCAGTGCCGGCAACTGGGCGGGTGGTTTGTTGGGCGAGCCGTTCGACCGTTTGCTGCGTGTCTACCGGCAGAAGCTTTTCTGGTTCGAGCTCGAAGCCGAGGCGGGCCTTGAGGGTGCATCGCCAACGTTCATCCTGACCCATGGGCGCGGGGACGACAAAATCAATTACGGTTTCCCTGCGCTGCCGGGTGAGGGCAGCCTGAAAATCGCCACGGCCCAATACCACACGGCGTCGCTGCCCGACCTGCTGGACCGGACCGTGAGCGTGGCAGAAGAGCGCGAGATGTACGAGTTGCAAGTACAAGGCCGTATCGCCGGGGTGACCGACAAGGTCGTCAAGTCTGCCGTTTGTGCCTACACCGTCACTGCAGATCGCCACTTCATTATCGACGAACACCCTGCGCTGAAGCACACCTTGGTGGTGTCAGCGTGCTCTGGCCATGGTTTCAAACACTCCGCCGCCTTGGGCGAGGCATTCGCCCAGTGGTGCATCCGGGGCTCGACCGACCTCGATCTTTCATCGTTCACCCTCCAACGATTCCAAGGAAAACTCTCGTGAAGCGCATTGCACTTTCGCTGGCTCTGCTGGCTGCCACGCTCGGTACTGCACAGGCTGAAACGCTCAAGATCGCTGTGGTGCCTGTGCCTCACGCCGAGATTCTGGAGTTCCTCAAACCTGAGCTGGCCAAGCAGGGGGTCGAGCTGGATATAAAGGTCTTCACTGACTATATCCAGCCTGACCGCCAGGTAGACGAGGGCCGGCTGGATGCCAACTACTTCCAGAGCAAGCCCTACTACGAGGCGTACAAGAAAGACCGGCCCAATAGCGACCAGGTACCGGTTGTTGCTGTACACATCGAACCGTTCGGGGCCTACTCAAGCAAGGTCAAATCTGTGGCCGAGTTGCAGGACGGCGCCATCGTTGCAATTCCCAACGACCCCACCAACTCCGGGCGCGCACTGCTACTGATTGCCAAGCAGGGGCTGATCACGCTCAAGGACCCTGGCAATATCATGGCGACCGCCGCTGACATCACCAGCAATCCGAAGCATCTGAAGTTCAAGGAACTTGAAGCCGCCATGCTGCCGCGCGTCCTTGGTCAGGTGGACCTGGCGCTGATCAATGCCAACTACGCGCTGGAGGCCAAGCTTGAGCCGCACAAGGATGCGTTGTTCATCGAAAGCTCGGAATCGCCGTACGCCAACTACCTGTATGTACGCAGGGACAAGGCTAACGACCCGGCTGTACAGAAGCTTGGGGCATTGTTGAATTCGCCTCAGGTGAAGCAGTTCATCCTGGATCGCTACCACGGCGATGTTGTGCCGGCGTTCTGATTTTTGGCCTTTGGGGATTGCTGTGGCGTCCACCTCCCGATATCCCGCCCCCGGACAATCCGTTAAAAACCTGACTCTTGAGTAACCCCAACCGATCAACGGTTCGGCCACTTCTCCAGCAAAATGGAAACAAACTTCTCTGCCGCTGGTGAAAGCGAGGCCCCACGTCGATACACCAGCCCGAGCGTGCGTGTCACCTCGGGCTCCATCAGCGGAATGCTCACCAGCGTTGGATGGTCGGCAGCCGGCATGGCCAGGCTTGGCATGGCCGACACCCCCAGCCCGGCTTCGACCATGCCCAGCGAGGTGGAAAGGTGCTGCACCTCATAGAACCACTTCGGCCGCCAGCTAAGCCCGGACAGCGCATGGTCCAGCAACATACGGTTGCCACTGAGGCGGCCGACGCCGATGAGCCGGTAATCGGCAAGCTCTGTCCAGGTGACCGACGCGCGGTCGGCCAGCTCGTGGTCGCGCCGGCATGCCAGCACGAAACGCTCCTGCACCAGCGACACGAACTCGATATCCGGATGCTGGCCGCTCATCATGTTGATGCCGAAATCGGCTTCGCCGCGCAGCACCGCCTCCAGCCCCTCGTTGGCACTGAGGTCCAGCAGCCGAATACGGATTTTCGGGTACTGCTCGTTGTAGTCACGAATCACCGAGGGCAAGAAGTAGAACGCGGCGGTTGGGATGCAGGCCAGGGTCACCTGGCCTGTCTGGCGCTCTGCAAGTTCACGAATGCTCAGGATCGAATCTTCAAAATCATCCAGCAGGCGCCTGGCCTTGGGCAGAAAATCGCGGCCGACGGTGGTCAGGCTCACGCGACGGGTGGTTCGCTCGAGCAGGGGTGTTCCCAGACCCTCTTCGAGCTTTTTTATCCGCCGGCTCAACGCAGGTTGTGAGAGGTGCAGCACCTCAGCCGCCTCGTGAAAGCTGCCAAGTTCGGCGATTTTCACGAAAGATCTTATGTCTTGCAGCTCATATTCCATGATGCGTTCCTAAGGGGATTCACCGCTTTATTGTTTTGTTAAACGCAATAATAGCTACGATATTTGCATTGGATCGATTTATCAATCTTTGTCACTCTTGTGTCCAGAACATCAATTTCCCCAATTGATCAACAAGAGTCAGTAGTCATGCAACGAATTCCTTGTGTGCTCATGCGCGGCGGTACCTCCAAAGGCCCGTTCTTTCATGCGTGGGATCTGCCAGCCAATGTGGTCGAGCGCGACGAGCTGCTGATCAACCTGATGGGCTCCGGTCACGAGCTTGAGATCGACGGCATCGGCGGTGGCAGCCCGCAGACGAGCAAGGTAGCCATCATCAGCCCTTCGCTGCATGCCGACGCCGACGTCGACTACCTGTTCGTGCAAGTGATGGTTGCCCAGCGCCGCGTCGATACCGCCCCCAACTGCGGCAACATGCTGTGTGCCGTGGGCCCTTTCGCCATCGAGCAAGGGCTGGTCAAGGGCAATGACGGCAAGACCCTGGTGCGTATCCGCAACCTCAACACCAACACTTTCGTCAATTCGCTGGTGGAGACACCCGGCGGCATCGTGCGCTACGAAGGGCGTACGGCGATCGACGGCGTGCCGGGCACTGCCGCCCCGGTTCACCTGACTTTCCTCGATGCCGTGGGTAGCAAGACCGGCAAGCTGTTCCCGACGGGGCAGGCCAAGGATGTGATCGACGGTCTTCTCGTGACCTGCATCGACATGGCCATGCCCATGATGATCGTCGATGCCGCGCAACTGGGTGTAACGGGGTCGGAAACCCCAGCGCAACTGGATGCGAACACGGCCCTGCTGCAGCGCCTGGAAGCCCTGCGCCTGAAAGCGGGCAAGGCCATGGGCCTGGGCGACGTCAGCGGCATGGTGATCCCAAAGCCCGTGCTGATATCGGCACCACGCTTTGACGGTACGCTGCAGGTCCGGTATTTCATGCCGCACAACTGCCACCGGGCGCTGGCCATCACAGGGTCCATCGGGCTGGCAACTGCCTGCGTCAGCCCAGGCACTGTAGTGATGGACATGCTCGGTGATGCTGCCGAAGCACTCACCCAAGTACGCCTGGAACATCCCAGCGGCGGTATCGATGTCGCGCTTTCGCGCGGTGGCCCTGATGGCCAGACCATTCAGGCCTCGGTGGTACGAACTGCCCGCAGGCTGTTCTCCGGTTTTGTATACGCCCCTGGTTTTCAGCGTATGGCCGGTTGAAACCCGGCCTGGCGTCAAACCGTGGTAACCCAGGCAACAAAGCGCATCCGCACAATTTCAACAATGGGTGATGCCTCATGAAGATCGCAAAATCACTGTACTTCCAGATTCTCTGCGCCGTCGTGCTGGGCGTAGTGGTCGGGCATTTCTGGGCGCAACAGGCCGTTGCGCTCAAACCGCTGGGCGATGCCTTCATCAAGCTGATCAAGATGATGATCGCGCCTGTCGTATTCTGCACCATCGTCACCGGGATTGCCGGCATGACCGACAAGCGCTCGCTGGGGCGCTTGATGAGCAAGACCTTGCTCCTGTTCCTGGGGTTGACCGTTGTCAGCCTGATCATCGGCCTTGCGGCGGTCTACCTCTTCCGTCCCGGCGAGGGCATGAACATCGACCCCGCCACCCTCAGCACCGAGGGGCTCAGCCAGTATGCGGCGTCTGCGGCGAAACTGAGCGTGGTCGACTTTTTCATGCAGATCATTCCCGATACCTTCATCGGCGCATTCAACAAAGGCGAAGTGCTGCCGGTGCTGTTCATCGCGGTACTCAGCGGTTTTGCCCTGTCGTCGATGGGTGAGAAGGGCAAGCCGGTGCTGGATGTGCTCGAATCCGCTTCGGCCATGGTGTTTCGCATTTTCGGCTACCTGATGCGCTTCGCGCCGATCGGTGCGTTCGGTGCACTGGCCTTTACCGTAGGCCAGTACGGCATCAGCTCGCTTGGCGCCCTGGCGAAGCTGGTAGGCACCTTGTACATCGCCTGCGCCTTCTTCGTCATCGTCGTACTCGGTGGTATCTGCCGCGCGCATGGTTTCAGCCTGTGGAAACTGCTGCGTTATTTCCGTGAGGAGTTTCTGGTGGTGCTCGGTACTTCTTCTACCGAGCCGGTGTTGCCGCGCATGCTGGAGAAACTGGAAAAACTGGGCTGCAAAAAAGGGGTGGTGGGGTTGGTGCTGCCCACCGGTTACTCCTTCAACCTGGACGGCACGGCGATCTACCTGTCACTGGCGGCCATCTTCATCGCCCAGGCGTGCAACATCGACCTGACCTTGGGGCAGACCATCACCATGCTCGCCATCATGCTGCTGTCTTCCAAGGGCGCTGCCGGTGTGACCGGGAGTGGCTTCGTAGCCCTGGCCTCGACCCTGACCGTCATCCACGACATCCCGTTGGCAGGCTTGGCGCTGCTGATCGGCGTCGATCGTTTCATGTCCGAGGCGCGCGCCCTGACCAGCCTGGCCAGCAATGCAGTTGCCACCGTGGTGGTCTCGCTTTCGGAAAATGCCTGTGAGCGGGATACCTTGATGCGCACCCTGAACGGAGAGCGTGAGCCGCTCGCCGGGCAGGCCGCGCCAACAGCGCCCAGTTGGCCTGCAGAGCCCCGTCATCACGGCTGATCATCACCCCTAACACCCTTCGTTGACTTGAACCCCGCTCAGCATCACTGTGATGCCGAGTGGGGCAGGGGGCCGCCTGCGCGCCAGATGGCCACGCCTTAGAATAAAAACAAGAGAACCCAATCATGCTCGCATTGCTTGGCCTGATCATGGTGGTGACCTTCACCTACCTCATCATGAGCAAACGGCTGTCGCCGATCGTTGCGCTCACCGTAGTCCCCATCGTGTTCGCCGTGATCGGCGGGTTTGCGCCGACAACCGGCAAGATGATGCTCGACGGCCTGAAGATGGTTGCCCCGTCGGCTGCACTGCTGTTGTTCGCCATTCTGTTCTTTGGCCTGATGATCGACGCAGGGCTGTTCGATCCGCTGATCCGCAAGATTCTCAAACGCGTCAATGGCGACCCGATCAAGATCGCCATCGGCACTGCACTGCTTTCGCTGCTGGTGGCGCTCGATGGTGATGGCACTACCACCTACATGATCACCTGTGCGGCCATGTTGCCGCTGTACAAGCGCATCGGCATGAACCCGATGATCCTGGCAACGGTGGCGATGCTTTCGCTGAGCATCATGAGTGGCCTGAGCCCATGGGGCGGGCCGGCGACACGGGCCATCGCCGCGCTGGGGCTCGATGCGACCGAGTACTTCATCCCGATGTTGCCGACCATGATCGGTGGGGCTGCCTGGGTAGTCTTCACCGCGTTCCTGCTGGGCCGTGCCGAACGCAAACGCATCGGCAACATCAAGCTCGAATCCGGTGGCGGCAATTGCTACATCAAGGCGATTCTCGAGGACACGCCGCACAAGCGTCCGCGGCTTGCCTACGTCAACCTGTTGCTGGTGGTGGCGGTGATGATCGCGCTGGTCCTGGGCGTGATGCACGCAGCGATCCTGTTCATGATCGGTTTTGTCGCTGCCTTGATGATCAACTACCCGCAACTCGAGGTGCAGAAAGAGCGCATCCTGGCCCACTCCGGCAACGCCATGACGGTCGTGCTGCTGGTGTTTGCCGCAGGGATTTTCGCCGGCATCTTCTCCGGCACGAAGATGGTCGATGCGCTGGCGCAGACACTGGTGGACTGGATTCCGCAGTCCTGGGGCCACTGGTTCCCGCTGGTGGTGGCGATCACCAGCATGCCGCTGACGTTCGTCCTGTCCAATGATGCCTACTACTTTGGCGTGGTCCCTATCCTGGCCAACGCGGCTGCCGCCTACGGCATCGACCCGGTCGAGATCGCCCGCGCTTCGGTGCTCGGCCAGCCGGTGCACCTGATGAGCCCTCTGGTGGCCTCGACCCTGTTGCTGGTGGGCATGGTCGACCGCGATATCGGCGACTTTCAGAAGGCCACCGTCAAATGGGCGGTGCTCACCTCGCTGGTGATCACCGCGCTGGCCCTGGCCACCGGTGCCTTGTCCTTCTTCGTTTGATCCGCCCAGGGCGCCGCGGGGCGCCCGCTTTCTACTCATTCAAAAACAACAACAGAGTACCGAACATGTCCCCAACTGCTCTGCGTGCGGCGGCCGCCTGTGGCCTGCTCTGCGGCTGCCTGCCTGTTGCCGGCGCTGCCGGTTTTGTCGATGACGGCAAGCTCAAACTGCAACTGCGCAACGTTTATTTCAACGAGAATTTCCGCGACGAGCAGGGTATGAGCACCCGCGCCGCCGCCACCGCCAAAAGCGAGCGAACCGAGTGGGCGCAAGGCTTCCTGCTCGACTATCAGTCGGGCTTTACCCAAGGCACGCTGGGCCTGGGGCTCGATGCGATGGGGCTCTTGGGGGTCAGGCTGGACTCCGGCCGTGGCCGCAGCGGTACGGGCCTGTTGCCGGTGCATGACGACGGTCGCGCCGCCCAAGAGTTCGCCAGTGCCGGGGTAACGGCCAAGGCCCGCCTGGGTAGTACGGTGGTCAAGCACGGTACCTTGCTGCCCAAGACCCCCGTATTGGTCTACAACGATGCCCGAGTACTGCCGCAGACCTACCAGGGTACGCAGCTGACGAGTACCGATATCGATGGGCTGACGCTCACAGCCGGGCATCTGGACCGGTTCAAGCAACGCGACTCGTCCAACAGTACCGGCTTGTACCTGGACGGTTATGGCGGCGCCGAGTCTGGCGACTTCAGCTTCGCCGGCGCCGACTACGCGTTCAGCAAGCACTTGCGCTTGAGCTACTTCCACGGTCAGCTCGAGCATTTCTACCGCCAGGACTTTGCCGGCCTGGTACATGACCTTGCGCTGGCCGGCGGGGTGCTGACCACCGACCTGCGGTATTTCACCAGCCGTGACAGCGGCGCGGCGTACGGCGGCAGCATCGACAACGACATGTTCAGCGCACAGGTGTCCTACGCCCATTCAGGGCACACCTTCGGCGCCGGGTATCAGGTGCTGGACGGTGAAGCCGGCCTGCCGTACATCAGTGGTGCCACGGTGTATTCGTTCAGCAACGTTGGCATCGGCAAGTTCATCGAGGAAGAAGAAAAGACCTGGATGGCAAGCTATGCCTACAACTTTGCCGCCGCAGGCGTGCCTGGGCTGACCTTCATGACACGCTACCTGAGCGGCGACAACGGCCGCTCCGGGGCGCAGGGGTTGAGTGAATGGGAGCGTGACGCCGAGCTTGCGTATGTGGTGCAGGGCGGGGCACTCAAAGGGCTGGGGGTACGGCTGCGCAACTATGTCTACAGGTCTGACTATTCCCGCGGAAGGGACAGCAATCGCCTCTACCTGACCTATGACATTGCTATCTGGTGAAACTGGCCTGTAAACGCCAGTGCCTAGGGCAATGCGCCAACGGTTTCAGGCGTTTGTCCGATGCCAGCCAAATTCGTTATGGCCGGCATCGGAAACTGGTATTACATCCGCCCGCGCCTGGCTGTTTAGCATCGTCGATGTCTTCCTGTCGACGAGAACAACAACGTGAACCTTGGAAAGATCATTACCCGCAGTGCCCGCTACTGGCCGGACCACACTGCCGTGGCGGACAGCCAGACGCGCCTGACCTATGCCGAGCTGGAGCAGCGCAGCAACCGCCTGGCCTCGGGGCTGGGCGGATTGGGCGTGGCCACCGGTGAACATGTGGCGATCCTGGCTGCCAACCGCGTGGAACTGGTAGAGGCAGAGGTGGCGCTGTACAAGGCGGCGATGGTCAAGGTGCCGATCAACGCGCGGTTGTCGCTGGATGAAGTGGTACGGGTGCTGGAAGACTCCTGCAGCGTTGCGCTGATCACCGATGCCACCTTCGCTCAGGCGCTGGCTGAACGACGCGCGGCCTTGCCGATGTTGCGCCAGGTGATCGCGCTGGAAGGCGAGGGCGGTGACCTGGGTTATGCCGCGCTGCTTGAGCGCGGCAGCGAGGCACCGTGTAGCCTGGACCCTGCCGACGACGCCTTGGCAGTGCTGCATTACACCTCCGGCAGCTCCGGTGTACTCAAGGCGGCCATGTTGTCGTTTGGCAACCGCAAGGCGCTGGTCCGCAAGAGCATCGCCAGCCCCACGCGGCGTTCAGGCCCTGACGATGTGATGGCCCATGTGGGGCCGATCACCCATGCCAGCGGCATGCAGATCATGCCGCTGCTGGCGGTGGGCGCCTGCAACCTGCTGCTCGACCGTTACGACGATCGCCTGTTGCTGGAGGCCATCGAACGTGAGCGGGTGACGCGGTTGTTCCTGGTGCCGGCCATGATCAACCGGCTGGTCAATTACCCCGACGTCGAGCGCTTCGACCTGTCCAGCCTCAAGCTGGTCATGTATGGCGCCGCGCCCATGGCGCCGGCCCTGGTAAAAAAGGCCATCGAACTGTTCGGGCCGATTCTCGTGCAAGGTTATGGTGCCGGCGAAACCTGTTCGCTGGTCACGGTACTGACCGAGCAGGACCACCTGATCGAAGACGGCAACTACCAGCGCCTGGCCTCTTGCGGGCGCTGCTATTTCGAAACCGACCTGCGGGTGGTGAACGAGGCATTCGAGGATGTGGCACCGGGCGAGATCGGCGAAATCGTGGTCAAGGGGCCGGACATCATGCAGGGCTACTGGCGCGCGCCGGCGCTCACCGCCGAAGTCATGCGCGACGGCTACTACCTGACCGGCGACCTGGCCACGGTCGATGAGCAGGGTTACGTGTTCATCGTCGACCGCAAGAAGGAAATGATCATTTCCGGGGGCTTCAACGTGTACCCCAGCGAAGTGGAGCAGGTGATCTACGGCTTCCCTGAAGTGTTCGAGGTGGCAGTGGTCGGCGTGCCTGACGAGCAGTGGGGTGAAGCGGTGCGCGCCGTGGTGGTGCTCAAGCCTGGCGCACAGCTTGACGCTGCAGAGCTCATCGAGCGCTGCGGCCGTGCACTGGCCGGTTTCAAGAAGCCGCGCGGCGTGGATTTTGTCACCGAACTGCCGAAAAACCCCAATGGCAAGGTGGTCCGCCGCCTGGTCCGGGAAGCCTACTGGCAACACAGCGATCGTCGTATCTGATCAGGGAGCATGACCATGTATCAACCGAGTGCAAAAGCTGCGCAGATCATCGAAGCCATCGAAGGGTTCGTCCGCGACCAGGTTCGCCCGCTGGAGCAGGAAATGCAGCTGGACTGGGCGCGCCCACACCCTCAGGCGGTCTTACGGCAAGTATGGAAACGCTCCAGCGAGCAGGGCCTTTACACCCTCATGCTGCCTGAGGCCATGGGTGGTGCAGGTTTGAGCGTGGCTGACCTGTGCGCCGTGAAGGAAGCCACGGTACTGACCGGCTCGATGCTGGCCCCGCATGTATTGGGTGAGCTGTCCGGGCCGCCGCGGGTGGGCCACCTGCTCAAAGTGGCCAGCCCCTATCAGGTGGAGCATTTCCTGCAGCCGGTGTGCCGCGCCGAGAAAGCCGTGTGCTTCGCCCTGACCGAGGCCGAGGCAGGTTCGGACGCCACTGCCATCCGCACCCAGGCGCGCCGCGACGGTGATCACTACGTGCTGAGCGGCAGCAAGCGTTACATCTCTGGTGCCACTTACGCCGACCTGGCGGTGTTGCTGGCCGTGACCGGGCCCGGGCAGGGCGCGCAGGGCATTTCGGCGTTCTTCGTCGACCTCAAGGCGCCGGGCGTGCGTGTCGAAAGCGACTATGCGGTGATGTCCGGTGGTGGGGCTCATGGCGACATCGTGCTGGATGAGGTGCGCGTGCCAGCGGCCAACCTGATTGGCGAGGAGGGCCAAGGGTTCAAGCTGGCCATGGGGCGCATTACCCTCAACCGGCTGCTGCATTGCCCGACCTTGCTGGGTATGGCCGGCCTGGCCCTGAACCTGTCGATCGAGCATGCCCGTAGCCGCAAGCAGTTCGGCCAGCCGATCGCCATGTTCCAGGCGGTCAACCATATGATCGCCGACATTGCCACCGAGCTGCATGCAGCACGCAGTATGGTCTACGCCACGGCGCAGGTGAACGATGCCGGCGGCGATATCCGGACCCAGGCGCCGATGTGCAAGCTGTTCGTCTCCGAGGCCGCATTCCGCATTGCCGACAAGGCCGTGCAGGTGCATGGCGGTGCCGGGTTGATGCAGGGCCACCCGGTGGAATGGATTTTCCGTGCCACCCGAATGATGCGCATCCTGACCGGTACCAGTGAAATTCAGCGCAACACCATCGCCAAAGGCGTGCTGATGCCCGCGTGACCCTCGGGCCGCCTCTGCGGCGGCCTTTTGTTACATTCCACAACAATAACAAGAGTAATCGCCATGACTGTGGATGCTTCCCTGCCCAACCCCCGTACGGCCTGGATGGTGGCCGTGCTGCTGGCCCTGCTGATGCTGGTCAATTTTCTCGATAAGGTGGTGATCGGCCTGGTCGCGGTGCCGATGAGTGCCGAACTGGGCCTGACGGCGACCGAGTTCGGGCTCATTGGCGGTGCTTTGCACTGGTTTTTCGCCCTGTCCGCCGTGGTCGGAGGCTTCATGGCCAACCGGCGCCCCACTCGCACACTGCTATTGGGCATGGGCCTGTTCTGGGCGGTGATCCAGTTGCCGATGCTGTTCGCCACTTCACTGTGGGCCATCGTTGCCTGCCGCGTGCTGCTGGGCATCGGTGAGGGGCCGGCATCGCCGGTCGCCACTCATGCGCTGTACAAGTGGTTCCCCAATGACCGTCGCAACCTGCCTGTGGCGCTGCTGCATGCCGGTAGCGCCATGGGGCTGCTGGTGGCTGGCGCGATGATCCCCTGGGTCAGCCTGCACTACGGCTGGCGCACCAACTTCATCATCCTTTCGCTGATCGGCCTGGTGTGGTGCCTGCTGTGGTGGCGGCTGGGGCAGGAGGGCACCCTTGAGCGCCTGCGCGCCAGCCAGCTCAAGAGCGATGAGCCGGCCATACCGTATCGCAAGCTGCTGAGTGACCCCAGCGTGATGGGCAACTACCTCTGCCACTTCGCCGCCAACTGGTCGCTGGCCCTGACGCTGACCTGGGTGCCCAGTTATCTGCAGGTCGGTATGGGCATCGACCCGCTGCAGACGGGGCGGATCTTTGTGATGTTCGTGGTGGTGACCACGCCGTTGAGCCTGTTGATGGCCTGGTTGTCACAACGCCTGATGCGCCGTGGCGTATCGTCGCGCGTGGCGCGCGGCGTATTCGTCTCGCTGTGCCTGATACTTGCCGGGCTGCTGTCTGCGTCGCTGATGTTGCCAGGCCTGAGCACCGCCGTGCGGGTTGGCGCACTGACTTTAAGTGGCGGGCTGGCACTGGTCATGTACTCCGTGGGGCCGGCCATGCTCGCCGAGTTCACCCCGACGGCCCAGCGGGGCGGGGTGCTTGCGATCGGTAACGGTATCGCTTCGCTGGCCGGCCTGGCTGCGCCAGTGATAACCGGGGTGCTGGTGCAAGGCGCAGGCGCCGAGCACCCTGCAGGGTATGCCCAGGGCTTTCTGGTCTGTGGCGCCGTACTGGTCGTGGCCGGGCTGGCGGGCCTGGTGACCTTGAACCCGCAGCGCACCCTGAAGCGCCTGGGTGAACCGGTTGCGGTCGAGCATGGCGTGCCGGCGCGCTCTCAGACAGCCAGCTGAACCCCCGGCACCGACCCGAGCGGCGCGTCATCGCCGCCGATCAGCTCACCACGCCAACGGCCGCCGAGTACCAGTTCGATCAGCAGCCCGCGCACCAGGTCGTGCAAGCAGCCTGCGGCAAACGACAGGGGCTTGTGCCGTGAGTGCGCCAGGGCAATGGTGCGGCTGATGCGTGGCTCGACGATGAGCCGTGCCTGCGTAGGTTCCAGCAGCTCGCACAGCGGCGGCCAGTTGCTGATGGTCGCCGCTAGCCCTGCGCGCACCAGGCTGGCGATGCCGGGTGCCGACTGCTGCTCGTAGGCGGCCGCCAACGGCACGCCGGCTTCCATGGCCGCCTGTTCGATGCGCCGGCGCAGGTGCAGTGCCTTTGGTGGCAGCACCAGCCGCGTGGCGGCGGCTTCAGCCAGGGTAATGGTGTCGGCGGCGCCGGCTGCTGAAGGGCCGACCCAGTACAGCGCCTCGGTAAAGATCGCCTCGGCTTCGACATGTTCAAGCTCCTCGGCGTTGGGCACCACGCCGAAGTCAACCTTGCCCAGTTCGATGGCCTGGCCACCGTTGCGGCTCAGGCCATCCCACACGGTCAAGGTCACACCGGGGAAGCGCTGTTCGGCACGCTTGAGGATTTCCGGCAGCAGCAGGTCTGCGGCAGTGGCCGGAATGGAAATGGCGACATGCCCCTTGGGGTCACCGCGGCTTGATTTGAGCTCGTCCTTCACCGAATCGAGTTTCTGCACCACCTGGCGGGCCACCTCGTAAAGCTGCCGCCCGGCGTCGGTCAGAACGATGCCGTCGTGCTGGCGGTCGAGCAACTGCATTTCCAGTTCACTCTCCAGCAGGCCGATCTGCCTGCTCAGCGCCGGCTGGGCGATGTAGGCGCGACGCGCGGCCGAGGAGAAACTGCCGGCTTCGACGATTGCGATCAGGTAGCGGAGCTGTTTGAGGGTCATCGCAGCGGTTCCAAGGGTATGCCGAACTGATATGGCACGTATCCGAACACGTTATTTGTGGGGTTCGAAGCGTGGCTCCTAGTATCACCCGGAAAGGGCGTGCCAAGGCAAGCCCGCCCGGCCAGGTCAGCCAACAACAACAAGAGGCCAAACCCATGAAACCTGTCGCCCTGCTGCGAAGCATTCTGTTCGTCAATGCCAGCCTGCTGGCCCTTCACCTTGGCGCCACGCCACTCGCGCCACTGCCCCCGCAGCTGACACCCGTGGGTGCCGAGCGTGCACCCAGCAGTGATGGCCGCATACCGGCCTGGAGCGGGGGGCTGCAACCGGGGCAGGTCTCGCTGGCGGTCAACGGCACGCCACTGGACCCCTACGCCGATGAGCAGCCGCTGTACACCATCACTGCGCAGAACTACCCGCACTATCGCGAGCAGCTCACGGCAGGCCAGGTGGCGCTGTTCGAGCGTTACCCCAGCTCTTTTCGCCTGCCGGTCTACCCGTCGCACCGCAGTGTCGCGGTGCCCGCTCGGGTGAGCGAGTGGGCCAGGCACAACGCCGCCAGCGCCCATCTGGTCAATGACGGCAACGGCGTGCAGGGTTTTGCCGGGGTACTGGCGTTTCCGCTGCCACGCAATGGCCTGCAGGTACTGTGGAACCACCTGACGCGGCCACGCAACGGCAGTTACAGCTTGGCGTCGGACAGCATCACCCCGCGTCGTGATGGTCGCTTCGTCATGTTCAGCGCGCAGCAAACCTTCGCCCGGCCCGATGTGCTGCCCGGCGGCCAGGCAAGCAACGTACTGTATTACCTGAGCTACCGCATGACCGCGCCATCGCGCCTGGCAGGTGATGCCTTGGTGTTGCACGAAACCCTCGACCAGGTCGCCCAGCCGCGCCTGTCGTGGTTGTACAGCAGCAGCCAGCGGCGCGTCAGGCGCGCGCCTGCAGTGGCCTATGACAACATCAGCCCGGGCACTGCCGGGCTGCGCACCGCCGACAGCCGCGACATGTTCAACGGTGCCCCCGACCTTTACCACTGGACCCTGGTCGGCAAGAAAACCCTGCACGTACCCTACAACAGTTATCGCCTGGCTTCGCCACAGCTCAGCTACACCGCGCTGATCGGCCAAGGCCACGTCAACCCGCAGCCAACACGCTACGAATTGCACCGGGTATGGGAGCTGGTCGGTACCCTCAAGCCTGGGGCCGAGCACATCTATGCCAGCCGCCGCTATTACCTGGACGAGGACAGCTGGGCTATCGTCGAGGCAGACTTCTTCGACCACCAAGGGCGGCTGTGGCGCACGGCCCAGGCGCACAGTTACTACCATGTCACCGGGCAGGCACTGGTCAACGCCATGGAGGTGATCTACGACCTGCGCAGCGGGCGTTACCAACTGTCGGGCCTGACCAACGAGCAACCCAAGCCGTTCACCTTCGATCTGCGCACCAGCGCTTCGTACTTCTCACCTGGGGCGCTGCGCAGCCAAGGGCTGCGTTGAGCACCCAGGGCCACACACAGGACAGCCGATGAGTTCCGATCACCATTACAGCGCCTGGGAGCGCTGGTTGCTGGGGCCTGGCAAGCCACCTGACCCGCGCTTCACCCTGGCCAATGAACGCACCTTTCTGGCATGGCTACGCACCGCCCTGGCACTGCTGGGTGGTGCCATTGCCCTTGAAACCTTTGCCGCGCATGCCTGGCCACAGTCCGGGCGCCTGGCCATGGAGTTCGCGTTGCTGCTGGCGAGCCTGCTGGTAAGCCTTGGGGCTGGGTGGCGCTGGCTGGTGGTGGAACGCGCACTGCGTCGCGATGCGCCATTGCCGCTGCCACGGCTGGTACCGCTGCTGAGCGTGGCCTGCGCGCTGGCCTGCGCGGCACTGGTGCCGCTGTTATGGGGGCGTTGGCATGGCTGACGGCACTGTCGACGCCGGTTTGCAGGCCGAGCGTACGGTGTTGGCCTGGCGACGAACACAGTTGTCTTTACTGGTGCTGGCTTGCCTGGCCTGGCGCGGCGGCATGGAGGCTGTGGCGGGCGCGGCAGTGTTGTTGGCGCTGCTGGGCAGGGTACGCGAACGCGCCATCTACCGCCGCGGCCTGGCCATGTTGCGCAGCGAGCGCGGCTGGGCCGCGGCGCGCACCGTACCGCTGACTGCGTTACTGGTGGCCGGGTTGGTGCTAGGGGTGTGGTTGCGCCGCACTGCTTAGCGCGGCGCTATTGGGTGCTCAGGGCGTGACGATATTGAAGCGCCCGTCAGGCTCATCCAGCCCAGCCATGAAACGCATGAACTTCATGCGCTCACCGCTGATGTCGATTCCTCCCGCTTTGGCTTCCTTGAGAAAACCGGTCTGCTTCAGTGCGATGCGGTCCAGGGTGGCCTTGCTCATGTTGATCTGCACATCCGCTTTGGCGTGTTGCGCGTGATCGCGGTGGGTGAGCACCCCGTTGCGCAGGGTAAGGGCGTAGTCTTCGTTGAGGTCGGTGAAGCGCCAGTTGATGGTCAGGTCCTGCTCTGCCGCCTTGGCTGCATCGACGCGCACACCCAGGTAGTCGAAGAACAGCGTCGGGGTCAGTGCGCGTACCAGGTCGTCGGCGCTGCCGCCTTTGCTGGCACCGGCCGCTACGCCGTTGCGCAGTTCCTGCGCACCGGTCAGGTAAGCATTGCGCCAGGTGGCGTTCTCGCTCTGGTAGCCCAGTTGCTCCAGGGCATCGGCTTGCAGGTCACGTGCAGCGCTGTTATCGGATTGGGCGAACACCAGGTGCCGGGTGAGCTCCGCCACCCAGCGGTAGTCGCCCTTGCCGTACGCCTCGCGCGCCAGTGTCAGCACCCGCTCGCTGCCGCCCAGCGCCGCCACATAGCGCTGGCCTGCCTCGCTTGGCGGCAAGGGGTTTAGGGTCGCCGGGTTGCCGTCGTAGAAGCCCATGTAGCGCTGATACACCGCCCGCACGTTGTGGCTGAGCGAGCCGTAGTAGTCGCGGCTGTACCATTTGCTGGCCAGCCGGGGTGGCAGCGAGGTCAGTTCGGCCGCGATCTCGGTAGGGGTGAGGCCGCGGTTGAGCAGGCGCAGCGTCTGGCTGTCGAGGAAGGCGTACATGTCGCGCTGATCGGCCAGGTACTCACGGATCGCCGCGCCGCCCCAGGTTGGCCAATGGTGCTGGGCGAACACCACCTCGGCCTGATCGCCGTAGCGCAGCAGCGACTGGTCCAGGTAGTGCGCCCAGACCTTGGCATCGCGCACCTGTGCGCCACGCAGGGTCAGTATGTTGTGCTGCACATGGGAGGCGTTTTCGGCCATGCACAGGGCTTTGAACGCAGGGAACCACAGGTTCATCTCGGCGGGTGCTTCAGTGCCGGGCGTGAGCTGGAACTCGATATCGACGCCATCGATACGCAGGGTTTCGAACGGTTTTTCGATCAGCCGAGTCGGGGCGATAAGGCTGACTGTGGCATTGGCCGGCACACCCTTGCCCAGCCCCGCGTCAACCTGGCCGCGTGGCCCGCGTGGCAGCGGCGCACCATACATGTACTGCGCCCGGCGCTTCATCGCCGGCCCGGCCAGTACGTTCTCGCTGATGGCATGTTCGAAGAAACCTTGAGGGGCAATGACCTGGACCTTGCCGGCCTTTACGTCGGCCTCGTCGACCACCCCGCGCACGCCGCCGAAATGATCGACGTGTGGGTGGGTGTAGATCACCGCCACCACCGGGCGTTGCGGGCGATGCCTGAAGTACATGGCCAGCCCGGCCCGGGCGGTCTCGACCGACAGCAGCGGGTCCATCACGATCAGCCCGTGCTCGCCTTCGATCAGGGTCATGTTGGCCAGGTCCAGGCCGCGCACCTGGTAGATGCGGTCAGTGACCTTGAACAGCCCGGCGATGGTATTGAGTTGGGCGATGCGCCACAGGCTGGGGTTGACCGTTGCCGGTGCCTCGCCCTTGAGGAAGGCGTAGCGCTGCAGGTCCCAGACCGTTTTGCCATCGGCATTGAGCACCGCCTGGTCGACGCTTTCCAGCAGGCCGCGGCGGGCGTTGTCGAAGTCAGCCCGGTCGTCGAAGGGCAGGCGCTGCAGCCATTGCTGGTTGCTTTGGCGCGTCAGGTCGGTGGCATCGTTGGCCGACGCCTGGGCAAGCACCGCGGAGGGCAGGGCGAGGGCCAGCAGGGTGGGCAGGTAGCGTAGACGCATGGGGTGGTCCTTGTTGTTATGGGGGCAACCACTCTAAGGACAGAGGTTGCCGGCAAACCAATACCACTCTTGCATGGGTGGCCATACCTGAATGCGATGGCTCAGCCGCTGCGAATGTCCATGATGCGCGCTACCAGCCAGGCCAGTGCCGGGTCGTGCTGACGGTGGGCAAGGTACACCAGTTCAAGCTCGAAGGGCTCCAGGGCGAAAGGCAGGTCAAAGACCTGCAAGGGCAGTAGCTGGGCGAAATGGCGGGCCAGTGCGGTGGGCAATACCACGCACAGGTCGGAGCTGGCGGCCAGGTGCGCGGCCTGCAGGTAATTGGGCGTGGTGTAGGCAATGCGCCGCGCCAGGCCCTGTTCGGCCAGCCATTGGTCGACCATGCCCCGGGTCTGGCCGCCGTGCACCCACAAGTGACGCAAGCCCAGGAAGGCTTGCAGATCGAGCGCGCCATCGACCTCTGGGTGCCCCTGGCGCACCGCTACGTGCAGGGTTTCGCTGCGCCAGTGGCGGCGCTCGTAGCGCGCCGGCACATCGTCGAAGCGCCCCAGCACCAGGTCGAGTTCGCCACGGTCGAGGGCGTCGGCCGGCAGGTTGGGTGCCAGGTGCAGCACATCCACGCGCAAGTGCGGCGCCTGGGTTTGCAGGGTGGCGAGCAACCTGGGCATGCACAATTGTTCGGCGAAGTCGGTCAGGGCAATGCGCAGTTGCCTGTGGCTGCGGCCCGGGTCGAAGCTGTCGCCGGCGCCGAGCGTCTGCTCGATCTGTTGCAGCGCCGCGCGAATCGGCCCTTCCAGGGCCAGGGCGCGGGGGGTGGGGCGCATGCGTCTGCCGACCCGCACCAGCAGCGGATCACCGAGCACGTCGCGCAGGCGCGCCAAGGCGTTGCTCACTGTAGGCTGGGTCAGGGCCAGACGCTCGGCAGCGCGTGACACGTTCTGTTCACGCAGCAGCATGTCCAGCACGCGCAGCAAGTTGAGATCGAAGTTGGATATATTCATGTGAAAAATACATGGGATGGAAAATTAGAATTTCAAAAATAGTAGGCGCCTGACTAGGGTGAGGGCAATGCCTTCACCTACCGAATCAGGAGTGTCACGCGTGAGTACTTCCTACAACGTTCAGCAGACGGCCGTGATCGGGGCCGGGACCATGGGCCGCGGCATCGTCATCAGCCTGGCCCGTGCCGGGCTGCCTGTGCTGTGGCTGGACAACGACCCCAGCGCCACCGAGGCTGGCCTTGCCATGCTCGCGCAGACTTGGGCCCAGCAGGTCGGCAAAGGCCGTATCGACCAAGCCCAGGCCGATGCCTGCCTGGCGCGGGTGCGGCAGGTAACGGCCTACACCGAGTTGGCCGAGGCCGACCTGGTGATTGAAGCGGTGTACGAAAACCTGGCGCTCAAGCAAGAGATCTTCCGCACCCTGGACAGCACGCTCAAGCCTGAAGCGATCCTGGCCAGCAATACCTCGGCGCTGGACATCGATGCCATCGCCGCCGTCACCGGGCGGCCTGAACAGGTGTTGGGGCTGCACTTTTTCAGCCCGGCGCATGTGATGAAGCTGCTGGAGGTGGTGCGCGGGCAGCTTACCGCGCCCGCAGTGCTGGACGCGGCTGTGGCGCTGGGCCAGCGCATGGGCAAGGAGGTGGTGGTGGCAGGCAACTGCCCCGGTTTCATCGGCAACCGCATGCTGCGTACCTATGTCGCCGAGGCCCGGCAGTTGCTGCTCGAGGGCGCCACACCGCGGCAGGTGGACGAGGCGCTTCAGGGGTTCGGCTTTGCCATGGGCCCGTTCCGCATGTATGACGTGGTCGGCATCGACCTGGAGTGGCGCGCACGTCAACTGGCCGGGGAGGGGATGGATGCCCCGTTGGTCCAGGTCGACAATGCCTTGTGCGCGCTCGGCCGTTTCGGGCAGAAGGTTGGCCAGGGCTATTACCGTTACGCACCCGGCAGCCGCGAAGCCCTGCATGACCCCGAGGTCGATGCCTTGGTGCTCAAGATCGCTCAGGACCTGGATGTGCGTCGGCGCGTGATCGACGACGAGGAGATCCGTGAGCGCTGCCTGCTGGCGCTGGTCAATGAAGGGGCGAAAATTCTCGAACAGGGCATAGCCAGTGGTAGCCAGGACATCGACCGGGTCTACTTGCATGGGTATGGCTTCCCGGCAGAGACCGGCGGGCCGATGTGCTGGGCCGATCGACAAGGGCTGGGGGTACTGCTGGCCAGGCTGGAGCGGCTGCAGGGCCTGTTTGGCGAGCACTGGCGACCTGCTGGCCTGCTGATGCGCCTGGTCGCGGCCGGCAAGCGGCTGGCTGACGTGAGCGAGGGCCGCGCATGAACTACCGAGCCCCCCTGCGTGACATGCAGTTCGTCCTGCATGAAGTCTTCGATGTGACGCAACATTGCGCCCGCCTGGGCAACGGCCTGGACCGTGAAACCATTGATGGCATCCTTGAACAAGGCGCCCGCTTTGCCAGCGAGGTGGTGGCCCCGCTCAATCGCCAGGGCGACGAGCAGGGCTGCCGCCTGGAGCAGGGGCAGGTGCTGACCCCCGAAGGCTTCCGCCAGGCCTACCGGCTGTATGTCGAGCAGGGCTGGGGCGGCATGACCGGCCCGGCCGAACACGATGGCCAGGGCCTGCCGCAGATGGTTGCAGCCTGTTTTCACGAAATGCTGATGAGCGCCTCGCTGGCGTTTCGTATCTATTCGGGCCTCACCGAGGGTGCTGTGCTGGCCCTGCACCGGCATGGCAGCCCGGCGCTCAAGCGCGACTACCTGGGTAAGCTGGTCAGCGGCGAGTGGGCCGGCACCATGTGCCTGACCGAGCCGCAGGCTGGCACCGACCTGGCGCTGCTGCGTACCCGTGCCGAGCCGCAAGGCGATGGCAGCTATCGCATCAGTGGCAGCAAGATCTTCATCAGCGGCGGCGACCAGGACCTGACCGACAACATCATCCACCTGGTGCTGGCCCGCCTGCCCGATGCGCCGGCCGGAGTGCGCGGCATCAGCCTGTTCCTGGTGCCCAAGTTCGAGTGCGCGGCTGACGGTGGACCGGGCGTGCCCAACGCGCTGGGCTGCGGTGCCCTCGAGCACAAGATGGGCATCAAGGGGGCTGCCACCTGCGTGATGAACTTCGACGGCGCCTGCGGCTGGCTGGTGGGTGAGGCCAACCAGGGCCTGGCCTGCATGTTCACCATGATGAACGATGCGCGCTTTCAGGTGGGGCTGCAGGGGCTGGGCATTGCCGAAGCCGCGTTCCAGGGCGGCCTGACCTATGCCCGCGAGCGCTTGCAGTCGCGCAGCCTGGCCGGCCCGGTGGCGCCCGAGCGCAGCGCCGACCCGATCATCTGCCACCCTGATGTGCGGCGCATGCTGCTCACCCAGAAGACCCTCAGCGAGGGCTGCCGGATGCTGGCGGCCTACGCTGCCCAGGCGCTCGACCTGGAGCAGGGTGCGGCGCAGCCTGAAGTGCAGGCCGCCGCCGGGCGTCGGGCAGCGCTGCTGATTCCGGTGGTCAAGGCCTTCCTCACCGATGTCGGCCAGGAGGTCGCCAGCCTGGGCGTGCAGCTGTATGGCGGCCATGGCTACATTCGCGAGTGGGGCATGGAGCAGTTGATGCGCGACAGCCGGATCACCCAGCTGTATGAGGGTACCAATGGCATCCAGGCCTTGGACCTTGTGCGCCGCAAGGTACTGGCCGACGGCGGCGAGCAGCTGCGCCTGTTGATCGATGAACTGCTGGAGGCGGCGCACGAGTGCCGCGCAGATGACCTGACAGGGATGGCCGAGGCAGTGACCCTGCGCTTGCAGGAGTGGCGCAACCTGAGCGCCGAGGTGCTCGACGCATGCCGCTGCGACCCTCAGGAAATTGGAGCGGTGTCGGTCGATTTTCTTGCCTATTCAGGCTATGTGCTGCTGGCTGCGTTGTGGCTGCGGGCGGCCGAGCGGGCCAGTGCGGCACTGGCCGTCGGCAGCGGCGACAGCGCGTTCTACCAGGCCAAGTTGCACGCAGCGGACTTTTACTGGCGGCGCATCCTGCCGCGCGCAAGTGCCCACTGTGAGGCGTTGCGTGGCGGCGCCCAATGCCTGATGAGCCTGGATGAAGCGCACTTCGCCTTCTGATCGCTGTGCCGTTCACCCACAAGAACAAAAGGAACATGAACATGCAGCCATTCAGTTTTGCCACCACCGCCCAGCTGCTCTGTGAACCGGGCGCCGCTGGCCGCCTGGCCCAGCTTTGCCAGCAACGCGGCGTGCGCCGTGTGCTGATCGTCACCGACCCCGGTATCGTCAGCCTGGGGATGCTTGACGATGTACTGCCTGGCTTCACCCAGGCGAACCTGAGCGCGGCGATTTTCAGTGACGTCAGCGCCGACCCCAGCCATGCCTGCGTGCTGGCTGCCGTCGGCCGGGCCCGGCATATCGGTGCCGAGCTGATTGTCGGCTTCGGCGGCGGAAGCTCCATGGATGTCGCCAAGCTGGTCGCCCTGCTCGCCCACCCAGGGTGCGACCAGACCCTGGAGGCGGTGTATGGCATAGACCAGGCCAAGGGCCAGCGCCTGCCCCTGATCCAGGTGCCCACCACCGCCGGTACCGGTTCGGAGGTCACGCCCATTGCCGTGATCACCACCGGCGAGTGCGCCAAGATGGCGGTGATTTCACCGCTGCTGCTGCCTGACCTTGCGCTGCTCGATGCCGAGCGCACCCTGGGCCTGCCACCGGCGATCACCGCCGCCACGGGCATCGACGCGATGGTCCATGCCATCGAAGCCAGCACCAGCAAGTTCAAACGCAACCCACTGTCCAGCTTGCTGGCCCGCGAAGCCTTGACACTGCTGGCAGGCAACCTCGACCAGGCGGTGCACAACGGCGGTAATCTGCAGGCCCGTCAGGCCATGCTGCTGGGGGCCTGCCTGGCCGGCCAGGCGTTCGCCAACGCACCGGTCGCTGCGGTGCACGCCTTGGCCTACCCGCTGGGGGCGCGTTTTCACGTACCGCACGGGCTGGCCAATGCCTTGGTGCTGCCGCATGTCATGCGCTTCAACCGTAGCGAGGCATTCGCCGACTACGCGGCGCTGGCGCCGGCGCTGTTGGGCGAGCGGCTGGTGCCTGGCGGCCTCCATGAGTTGTGCAGCCAGTTCATTGCCGAGCTGGAGCAATTGGCACCACGCTGCGGCTTGCCGAACCGGTTGCGTGATGTCGGCGTGCCCCGGCACAGCTTGCAACAGCTTGCCGAAGAGGCCCTGCAGCAGCAGCGCCTGCTGGTGAACAACCCGCGCAAGGTCACTCTCGCCGATGCTGTCGAACTCTACCAGGCGGCGTTCTGATCATGGCCAGGGAACGCCCGCTACGCGGCGCCTATCGCCACTTCCAGCCGATCACCACGCGCTGGCACGACAACGACCTGTATGGGCATGTGAACAATGTCGTCTACTACGGGTTTTTTGACAGCGCCGTGAATACCTGGCTGATCGAGCATGCCGGTCTGGATATCCATCGCGACCCGGTCGTGGCCTATGTGGCCGGGTCTGCTTGTGACTACTTCGCCGCGGTCGCCTTTCCGCAACGCATCGAAGTGGGTATCGCGGTCACGGGCACAGGTAACAGCTCGGTGCACTACGCGCTGGCCGTGTTCGTCGAGGGCGAGCCTGAAGCGTGCGCAGCCGGTCGCTTTACCCATGTGTTCGTTGACCGTCGTGAGCAGCGCGCG